>NZ_CAURMG010000024.1:0-26404 GCF_963525875.1 uncultured Gemella sp.
CATCATCATACCCTCCAACTTTTGAGTATAAAAATAGACAATAGAGTTTTTAATTTATATCGTCTAAGATTATCTAATATTTATTTTTCTTTAAATTGATTTTATTGTATAGTTTAATAATTCTATTAATCCAATTATAAAAATTAAACTGGGATTCATAACAAATCCCAGTTTCATAATTAGCGTGTTCTTTTAATATAATTTTGTTTTAATTTCCCCCCTCTGCCCGTTCGTTTCTCTTATCTTTAAATAACTAATATATTTCATCTTAATAATATATTATAACACTTAGAGATATATACCTGCTATTTTACCAATCATTCAACTTACACTTCTAAAAATATGTTAACTTACTCTTAAACTTGCAATAAAAGAAGCTAACGCCCAAAATAAGCAGAACACCATAATGATATACAACAACGCCGTTCCAATACCAAGTAGGAATGTAATAAATGCAGAAAGTCATATGCTGTCATTCTTTTCTATTAAATCATTTTGAAGTGTCTCAAAGCATCCATGATGGCTTCTTCTTTTTCAGGTGTACACTGTGGAATAATTTGTTTCTCCTTTTTTGACTTGTTGTAATGTTCTCGTAATTCTATTCCACATTTCCTTTTTATCTGTGCAATATATAATGTTGAAACTTTTAATTGAAATTTATTCCAAACATATTCTTTGATTTGAGCATATGTTGCTTTACTCTCCGCACTTGTCAAATCCAGCTCATCCAGCTTAATTTCAACGTCTATATGCTTATCGACATCGAGTTTGGACAAAAGTGCTACCATCTCAATAGTGCAATTACTTCCATATTCTAAACCTCCAAATACTTTATACTTTTATACAAGTTGTATTATAGCATTTTTCAATCAAAATTTATAGGTCTAACTCGTTTCTCTTTACCTGTGTTAGTCATTTTTCTTGTTCCTGTAACTGCTCTATATTTGTAAAATTTTGCAAATACTATTACGCTATATTATCCATATCATACAATTTCTTATACTTATCATTTGTTGCGTAAAGTTCACTATGAGTTCCATCCATCTCTATTTCTCCATCTTTAATGAATATTATTCTATCCATATATTCGATAGAGTTTAAATGATGGGTAATCCATACAATTGTTTTATCTTTACTAGACTCAAAAATTGTAGTTAATAGTTCATGCTCTGTCTTTGGATCTAATCCTACAGTCGGCTCATCTAGTAATAACAATTCATTATTTTGAATTATACTTCTAGCAAAAGCAATACGTTGACGTTCTCCACCTGAAAACCTACTACCAGTTTCGAAGACATTCGTATCTATACCATCTGGTAAACTTTGAAGCAATTTAGTTAGTTGTGCTTTTTCTAAACTGTCATTAATTTTATCTTCAATTTCAGCTTCCTCTAATTTTGTATCTAGCAGAGAAAGTTTAAGATTTTCTCTAATCGTCATATCAAATAGGTAAGGTTTTTGGTTTAAAAGCGAAATTTCTGTACCTAACATTGTTTCTGTTGGTTTTTTATCAAGAACAGTAATCTCACCATGATAATCTGTATAAGTACCTGTTAATAATTTCACCAATGTAGATTTTCCTACACCACTTCTTCCTAATATTGCTACTTTCTCACCTTTTTTAATAGAAAGTGATAAATTATTTAAAATAGTTTTGCCTTTTTCATATTCAAAAGATAAGTTTTTAATATCAATAATATTTCCTTCTGAATTTATTGAATCAACAACTTCAACTTTTTCGTCATCTCCTTGAGCATAAAATTCTTTTACTCTATTTATAGAAACCTCGTATCCTGGAATGTGAGCCACAGCTTCACTTGTCATTACAGCTACACTAAGAACTGATAATACCATCATACAGAATGATGCGATATAAACATTTTCTACTACATTGTTAACAGTCATATTCCAACAACTATAAATCATTAAGAATGCTACGGCACCCGCAAGTATGTTTACAAAGTTTTCTCTTAAGTGAACGAATGTTTTAATCTTTCTTTCACGACGTAAAAGTTTTTCTTCTTTAGCTTGGTAATCATCCATAAATTCATTTACTTTATTAGAAGAAATCCAGTCACTTAGTCCAAAAATCGCACTTGTAAAATCACGGTATAGGTTGTACTTAGCTTCTTTCATAATTTGAAAGTTCTTTCTAGTAATAGTAAGTGAAGCAAATGGAACTACAAAGATTATAAAAATTCCAAATAGAGCTGCTAAGATTGCATAATTCGCATCATAGCCAAACATTACCGTAATGAAAAGTACATATAATACTAATGAAATAATACTTGGGAATATTGTTTTTAGATAGATATTTTGCATATTTTCAATATCTTCAGAAATAATACCTAGTAAATCACCAGATTTATATTCTTTCTTCAATTTTAATGCTTTAGGTTCTAATATTTTATATACTCTACTACGCATTTTTTCGATTATACCTAAAACTAAGTTATGACTTACTAATCTTTGAATATAAGCAAATGTAGATTGTGACAGTGAAAATGTTCTTGTCAGTACTGTAGGTACTTGTAGCATTAAAATATTTCCAATTTGTAATGATGCTTTACTGATTAAGTAACCTGATACATACATTAACGCTGCTCCACTAATAACAGACATTAATCCTAAAAAGACTACTCCACTCATTACGCCTTTATTCTTTTTAATTTCTTTTCTTATAATTGAATTATTTTTCACTATAGCTGCCTCCTACTAGATTAGCTTTCAATTCTTCAAAACGCGGTGAATTTTTAAATTCAACTACTTTTTCAAAATTACTAACCTTTCCTTGTTCTAAATTTAACACATAATCTACATTATTCAACCAGTGTAGTCTGTGTGTAGCTATAATTACGGTTCTACCTTTAAATAATTCTAATAGTTTTTCTTTTATTTCAAACTCTGTTTCTATATCCAGATGACTTGTAGGTTCATCTAAAATAATTACTTCTCTGTTACTAATTAAAGCTCTGGCAATGGCAATACGTTGTGCTTGACCTCCACTTAACTCTTGACCACCTTCTCCAATATTAGTATCGTATCCTTGTGGTAATGTAGAAATAAATTTATCTAAACCTACTAACTCGCTAATTTTTCTTAACTGATCTTCGCTTATATTTTCATTAGTATAGAATAATATATTATTACGAATTGTATCTGGGAATACATAAGGAAATTGCGAAATATAAGAAATATTGTTTGACCAATGTACATTTTTTAAGTTTGTAACTTCATTATTTATTAATATCTCACCTTCACTCTGTTCATTAAACCCAGATAATACTGAGATTAATGAAGTTTTCCCACTTCCACTTTGGCCTACAAGGCAAATCTTTTCACCTTTGTTTATTGATAAAGTTATATTATCGAGAATTTTCTTCTCATCTTTTATTAAGCTTACATTTTGTAGTTTAATATTTTCCACACTTTCAATAGAAGATTTCTCTGATTTATTATTTTCATTATCGATTATCATTCTGTTGATATCTTCATATGCCATTTGTCCGTCAAGCGTTGCATGATAATCTGTTGCAGCTTGTTTCATAGGAAGGAAAAATTCAGGTGCTATTAATAATACTGTTAGTGATGGCAATAAGACTGTACTTCCATCTAATAAAAGTATCCCTAATCTTACTGCTAATAGTGCTATTGCTATTGTTGTTAAAAAATCTAAAGCAAAGCTATTTAAAAATGCAACACTTAGTGTTTTCATTGTACTTTGACGATATTCTCTGTTTTTCTTTTCCATAATAGGTAAGTAGTTTTTACTTACTCCTAAGAATTTAAGCGTCTCTACACCTCGAATTGTATCAATAAAGTTATTAGATAATGCTCTATATTTTTTATACTGTCTATTAGCCATATCTCTAGCATTAATTCCTAGTAGTATCATAAAAATAACGATAACTGGTATTACAGATATTATCATTAAGGCTGATACATAATCTGTATAAAATATAAATATAACTACTAAGGTTGGTATTATAGCTCCACGTATTTGTTTCGATACATTTAGCTCAAAATACTGTTTTACTTTACCTATTCCATCAATTGCTAATGTCACTAGTTTTCCTGATCCTTCTCTAGATGTGAAATCAGGTCCTAAATCAAAGTAACTATGAAGTAATTTTCTTCTAAGCTCTCTTTCGAACTTAATTGCATGATTTTCAGTAAAATATTGTTGTAAGTGTAAGAACACTATCCTAAAAATAAAACCTATTAAAAAAAGAACACTATCTCTTACAACATTATCAAAATTTTTATCAAATAGCCCAACTATGGCTTTTGCTAAAAAAGCAGCCTGTATAATTATACAAGCTGCTTCGAATATTGATAATATTAATAGTGTCAATGTAAGACTTTTTTTAACAGGAAGTCTTAATTTTGCTTCCTTTTTTTTCATTGACTAATACTCCAATTTATCTTCTTTAGTTAGTCGTTTTCTAAAAATAGAATATGACCAAACTTGGTATCCTAAAACGAATGGCAATAGGAATAATGCAACTATTGTCATAAGTCTTAGAGTGTATACTCCACTCGCAGCATCATAAATAAATAGTGATTGACTAACATCATTACTGTTTATAATAGCACGTGGGAACATACCTGCGAAGACACTTAGAGTTAGGAACGCTAATGTTCCTGATGTACTTAAGAATGCACCTAAGTCACGACCTTTAAAGTTTAAAACAAATGATAATACGAAGAATACTACCGCAATTACTGCTAGTACTAAACCAACATAATAGTTTGTTGTAAAGATATCTGTTTTAAATAATGCCCATATTGCAAATACTAATGTTACTACCGCAGCAAATGGGAATAATAATGCAGATGTTGCACGAGCTGCGTTTCTTAGTTCTCCTGTAGTTTTTAGAGCTAAGAATTGTGCTCCATGAACTAACATAAGAAGTAACATCATTACTCCACCAAGGATAGTGAATGGAGATAATAAACCTAAGAAACCATCAACTAAGTTTTTCTTAGAATCAAGGTTTGCTCCTGTCATGAAGTTAGCTACTGCAACTCCCCATAATACTGGAGGAAGTAAGCTACCAACAAACATTGCTATATCGAATGATTTAATCCAAGTTCTATTATCACCTAATTTACCTCTAAATTCAAATGATACGCCTCGCAAGATTAACGCTACTAACATTAATACGAATGCGATATAGTACCCACTAAATAATTTACCGTACCAGATCGGGAAAGCTGCGAACATTGCTCCACCACCTGTTAATAGCCAAACTTCGTTTGCATCCCAGAAAGGACCAATTGTATTGAAGTAAACACGTTTATCTTCATCAGTCTTACCTAGTACTTGAGCTAGTACCCCAACCCCGAAGTCATATCCTTCTAATACGAAGAATCCTGTAAATAGTATCGTAATAAGTAAGAACCAAATATTTGGTAATGCTACTGACCAATCCATACTATGCTACCTCCTTCACAGTTGTTTCTTTTTTGTTCATTGTGTATCTGAATGCGATATATTGTATAATACCTAACACTGTATATAACACACAGAATACTAATAATGAGAATAACACTGATGCACCTGAGTTTGGTGAAACCCCAGATTCAGTAGCCATTACTCCGAAGATTAAGAATGGTTGACGTCCCATCTCTGCCATAATCCAACCACAAGCAGTAGCAACTTCTGCTACTAGCAGTGTCCAAGGCATAAGTTTTAAAAACCAACCTTTTTTAGTTTCAGTTCTCTTGAATGAATATATAGTTCCAAGTAATGACATTAGGATTAAGATACCTACAGAAGCAGACATAATTCTGAATGAGTAGTAAATAGTTGGTACATGAGGTGTGTAATCAATGTGTTTTCCAACTACTGGATAGTATTTTTCGTCCATTTCTTTTTGAAGAGATTTCATACCTTTAAGACTTCCTTCAAATTTATCATATGCTAAGAAACTTAACATACCAGGAACTTCAAGGTGATGTTCTGCTTTTTGTTGTTTCTGATCAATTGTTGCTAGAACAGAGAATGGTGCTGAGTTTCCTGTATCTTCATATAGTGCCTCAGCTGCTGCAACTTTCATAGGATATTCTCTTACTAAATATTGCATTTGAGAGTGCCCAGTTACGAATAATCCAGTAGAACCAATTAGAGCAGCAATAATTGAAACTCTAAAAGCTTTTCTGAAGATTGCAACTTCGTGTTTACGAAGCATTTTCCAAGATGCAATACCTGCAATTGTAAATGCCCCTACTGTAATCGCCATTGTAATTACGTGAGGGAATTGATTCCATAAATATGGGTTTTTAATGATTGCAAAGAAGTCAATCATTTCTGCTTTTTTACCAATTACGCTGTTTTCAACATATTTAACACCAACTGGGTGTTGCATGAATGAGTTAGCTGATAAAATCCAGAACGCTGACATAACTGTCCCGATACCTACTAACCAAATACACATTGCGTGTAGTTTTTTATTAATTTTCTCCCAAGAGAAAATCCAAATACCGATAAATGTAGACTCAAGATAGAATGCAAGTAACGCTTCTATCGCAAGTGATGGCCCGAAAACATCCCCTACGAATGAAGAATATTCAGACCAGTTCATACCAAATTGGAACTCTTGTAGGATACCTGTAACAACCCCAACAGCGAAGTTAATTAGGAATAAGTGACCAAAGAACTTCGTAATTCTCTTATAATGCTCGTCGCCAGTTTTAACATAAATACTTTCAAAAATTGCGATTAAGAACACCATACCTATAGTGATAGGTACAAAGAAGAAGTGGAACACTGTTGTTGCTGCAAATTGTATCCTTGCAAGTAATAGTGGATCCAACATAGATATACCTCCTTATATGTGTTAAATTATATTTAATTGTAAATATTATATTATTATTGTATAACATAGTTATTATTATAGCAAAAGAAAAATGCTAAAAAGTAGCATATATACCACATTTTACCATTTTTCGTTCACAATTTGTACACATTTCACGATAAATTCTATTGTTATCGCATAGTTGAACATTGGATTAATTAATTTTTTTATATTTTAGCTATGTGTTACTCCCAAAAATAGACTTACAATTAGGATAACAAGTACTAAAATACAAATTCTTACAAATTTATAATCTTTTTCTTCAATATAGACATACAGTAAGCCCAATATACGTAGTACAGGTGTTAATATTAAAAGAAATATACCGAACATTAAGTACGAATAATAATTAAGTGATACTAATCCTATTAGCATTTCTTTAAAAGTATATCTCTCTACCGTTAATACTCCATCTGCTCCTTGTATAAAACTAAGTATTATGCCTGTTATAATAAAGAATGAACTTACAAAAACTCCTGTTTTTATAATATTTGCAATTACTACATTAATGTCTCTTTTTTCACTCATATTAAAGCACCCCCAGTCCTTTAAGGAACATATTAACTATTGTAAATAACAGAATTGGGAGAAAAATTAAGCGTATGTATTTAGCATCTAATCTTTGCATCACTTTCGCACCTGTTCTTGAACCTATTAAAGTTCCTAATGCAATCGGTGCTGCTACCGCTGGATTAATAGTTCCATTAAAGAAATATATTAACGCACTTGCTGTAGCTGTTACTCCCATCATGAAATTACTTGTTGCTGTACTTACTTTAATTGGTAATTTCATATAACTGTCTAAGGCTATTACTTTAAAAGCTCCACTTCCAATTCCTAGTAGCCCACTGGCAAATCCTGCCCCAAACATTACTAACGAACCTTGTGGAACATTTGCAACATTATATTCAATAGTTTCGCCTGTTGCTTTATCATAATATGATGAATTAAGTTTATATTTTTCGGCATATTTATCATTTTCTACTTTTTCTTCTACTCTTTTTTTGGTAATTATACCTGCTTTTTTAAGCATTCCGTAAAAAGAATTCAATAGTATCAATGAGAAAAATATATATAATAATTTAGATGAAAATATACCTGCCATAAGAGCACCAACTACTCCTCCTGCAGTAGTAAATACTTCTAATAGCATTCCAACTCTCATATTGCTTACATGATCTTTTACGAATGCTATCGCAGAACCACTACTTGTTGCTATAACAGCAACAATACTTGCTCCAATAGCATATTTAATATCAAATCCAAATAAAATTGTTAATGCAGGAGTGATGATGATTCCACCACCTAGCCCTACTAAAGAACCTAAGAATCCCGCAAAAACAGCTATAAGCATAAATTGTAATATTTCTACCATACATTCACCTTCTAATCTTTTGAATATATTACTAACACATTTGCAGTTACATGCAACTCAATTGCTTTTTCAGTTGAAAATTCATTACTTGTTGCATTAGGACGATTTAAAGTGAGAAATAAATTATCTACTTCATATTTTGAATTTTTAATTGTCATCACTGTATTCTCATAAATAGGAACTATTGAGAAATATTTATATCCTTCTATTCTTTCAAAAATATTTAATCCTTTTTTAGCTGTTGTGATTATATTATTATCATCTATAATTCTAATTTTAATATTATTGTACTTTAAATTATTTAATAACAAAACATTTCCAAAAAAGTGATCTAATCTTCGACCAGTTGCTCCATATATATCTATGACTTCAACTTCATTAAATAATTCTAATAAATTTTTTAGTGCAAATTCTGCATCTGTTAAATCTTCACTATTTTTTACTTTAAAGTACTTAGATTTTTCTTCAACTTCTTTTCTTTGATCCAAAGTTATCGAATCAAAATCTCCGCAACTTAATATTGGACTCACTCCTTTATTAAGTAAGTACAATGCTCCTTTATCTACTCCACACCATAAGTTATTTGATGGTATTTCTTTTGGAAATACTCCTCCTAACATTATGTTTATCTTTTTTATATTCATTATTTTAACAACTCACCTAAAGTTTTTTCTTTGTCGCTTGCTCCAAATAAAAATGAACCACATACTAGTAAGTCTGCACCTTTATCTCGACAAGCTTTTGAAGTTTCTATATTAATTCCGCCATCTACTTCTATTAAGAAGTTATAACCTTTATTTTCACGAATCTTTGCTAGTTCTTCGATTTTTTCTAACATCTCTTGTATAAATTTTTGCCCACCAAATCCAGGGTTAACTGTCATAACCAGAACATAATCTAATTTTGGCAATAAATACTTTATACTTTCAATTGGCGTTTGAGGATTTAATACAATTCCAGCTTTTTTTCCATTATCTCTAATTACTTGAACTAATCTGTCCGCATGATTTGTAGCTTCAATATGGAACGAAACCATATCACACCCTACTTTACAAAATTGCTCAACATAATTTTCTGGATTATCTATCATTAAATGACAATCGAATATCTTATCTGTTTTTGAACGAATAGACTCAATTATTGGGAATCCAAATGAAATATTTGGAACAAAATTCCCATCCATTACGTCGATGTGAAACATATCAATTCCGATATTCTCTAATTCTTTAATATCTCTTTCTAAGTTAGCAAAATCTGCTGATAAAATTGAAGGTAATATTTTCTTCATCTTATCTCTCCTTTACATATTTTCTTTTTTGATTTTGTTTTTCTGTAAATAACACCTTATAATCTTCATAACGACTTGCAAGTATTTCTTTACTTTCAACAGCTTTTTTAACACCACATTGAATTTCTTCCATATGATTACATGGTTTGAATTTACAATCATAATCATGAAATTCTCTAAACAGGTATTGTAAATCTTCTTTTTCAATAAATGTAATATCAAGTGAAGAAAATCCTGGTGTATCTGCTATATAAAAATCATCAATTTGATAAAATTCCGTATGCCTTGTTGTATGTCGTCCACGTCCCAAATGTTTTGAAATTTCTCCTGTTTCGATATCTAAATGCTCTGCTAATTTATTAATGAACGTAGATTTTCCTGCTCCTGATTGTCCTGATATTGCTACATATTTATTAGAAATAACCTCTTTAAGTTTATCGATATCTTCCTCTGAATTTGTGAAAACCTGATATCCAATTTCATAGTAATAATTCATTATTTCTTTCATTTCCCCTAGTTCTTCTTCAGTTAATAAATCTAACTTGGTAAAAATGATAATGATATCTACATTACTATTTTCATTTAAACAAATTATTTTATTTAGTAGTTTACTAGAAAATTCTGGGTCTTTTACTGATACTACAATAATACTATAGTCTATATTGGCAACTTTTGGTCGTAATAATTCATTCTTTCTTTCTAGTATTTCTATCACATATCCCGTGTTATTATCACTTAATTGAATTTTTACATCGTCACCTACTAAAGGTGTAATATTCTCATTTCTAAAGTTGCCTCGTGCTCGACACGTAACTATTTCTCCAGAACAATTTACATAATAAAATCCACTAAGTGCTTTTAAAATTTTTCCTTCTTTAGTCATGTTCCTCCTATCCCCTTTGGGTATTTACTATAGCTATTTATTTATTTTTCCTCTTATATCTGCTTTAGTTTTTTCTGCTAGTTTTAACATTTCTATAGAGTGTTCCTCAGAAAGTTTTGTCATAGTATCACCTGATACCATTCTTGCCACTTCTGCAATTTTCTCTTCTTCAGTTAACTCTCTAATCACAGTTAAAGTTCTCTTATCAATGATTTCTTTACTAATCAGTAAGTTAGTATCTGCCAAAGCTGTAGTTTGCGGTAAGTGCGAAATACAAAGTACTTGAGAACCTACACCAAGCTGGTACATTTTTTCTGCCATTCTTTGAGATACTCTACCGCTAACACCAGTATCAATTTCATCAAATATTATTGAAGTGGCTTCTATACTTCTTGAGAAAATAATTTTTAGAGCTAACATTACCCTAGATAGTTCTCCTCCAGATGCCACTTTTGATAATGATTTCAGAGGCTCTCCAAGGTTTGCACTAATCAGTATTTTAACATCATCTTTTCCTGTAGATGAGAATTCTTTTTCTTTGAAATCAACTTTAATAGTACTTTTCTCCATATATAAGAATTTCAATTCATCTTGTATTAATTTTTCTAATTTAAGCGCTGTTTCTTTTCTTATCGAACTCAAATTTTCGGCTAAAACTACTAATTCTTTTTCTATTTTCTTGCTTTCTTCTAAGTAATTCCCAAAATTTTCTTCATAGTTTTCTAGCTCATCCAATTCTTCTTTAATATTCTCTGTGAATACTATAAGATCATTTAGTGGTTTTGAATATTTTTTCTCTAAAGTCTTTATCTTATCTAATCTATAGATTAATCTATCCAATTTTTCTTCGTCATATTCTATTACATCAGTATAACTAGATACTTCATATTTCAAATCATCAAGAATATAATATAAATTAGTAATTTCCTCATACTTTTCTTCAAAATTAGAATTATATCTACTCAGTTCTCCTAAATTAGACCTGATTTCTGCTAGTTTTGATAAAACTCCATACTCTCCTCCATCAATTCCTTCTGTTATACTATGAGCAAGGTTATTAACCTTTTCGAAGTTTTCTAAGTAATCAATATCTTTTTCAAGAGCTAAATCTTCATCTTTTTTAAGCTTCATTTGACTTAATTCTTTATACTGATATTTTAAGAAGTCAACTTTTTGAAGTACATCACTTTCTTGTTGTTTTAATTTATCAATTTTTTCTTTAATTACTTGATATTCTTTATACTTTTCTTTGTATTTAATATAAACAGGTTGTATTTTTTCTTTATTAAACGAATCGACTAAATTAAGGTGATTTTTTTCTACTAATAGAACTTGATTATCATGTTGTTCATGAATATCTAATAAGTGAGCAGCTATTTTTTTTAATGTTGACAGGTTAACAATCGTACCATTAATTCTACAAACACTTTTTCCACTACTATAAATATCTCGACGAACTACAATAACTTCATCCTCTAAATCTAAGTCTAATTCATTAAAAATTTCCTTAACTTCCTTACTCTTTGGAAAATCAAATACTCCTTCTACACTAGCCTTTTCTTCTCCATAACGAATATAAGACGTTGAGGTTCTTTGACCTGACAATTGTGAAATTGCTGCTAGAATCATCGATTTTCCCGCTCCAGTTTCTCCACTTAAGACAGTTAAACCATTTTTTAGTTCTATAGTAGCTTTTTCAATTATTCCAAATTGCTTAATATTTAACTGAATTAACATTGATTCCTCCTCTATTTAAAGTGATTGTGAGCATTATTGACAATATGCTCGATGTTTATATTTTTATTTTCTATTTCTTTAGTTTCATTGTATTTTAAAGTCATTAGGAATTCAATATTTCCTTCTCCCCCTGTTATTGGTGAATACGAAAGGTTTGTCATACTGAAACCAACACTATTTGCTAGTAATAACACTTTTTCTACAACTTCCAATTGAACTTTTTTATCTCGAACAATTCCACCTTTACCTACCTTATCTTTTCCCGCTTCAAATTGAGGTTTCACAAGGGCACAAACCTCTCCTCCGTCTTTTATAATCTCAGCTAGATTTGGTAATATCAATGATAGTGAAATAAATGAAACATCGATAGAGGCTATATCTATATCATATACATCAAAATCCTCTTTTACTGAATGTCTAAAGTTAGTCTGTTCCATAACCTTAACTCGTTCATCGTTACGTAATTTCCAAACAAGTTGATTCGTACCAACATCTAAAGCATAGACAAACTTTGCTCCATTTTGTAAAGCACAATCCGTAAATCCTCCAGTAGAAGAACCTATATCAATCATAACTTTATTCTTCACATCAAAATTGAGTTCTTTTATTGCTTTTTCTAGTTTTAGTCCTCCACGGCTTACATAAGGCATCTGTTTACCTTTAATTCTAAGCTCAGCCGTCGACTCAACCTTTTCTCCTGCTTTATCTATTCTAATATTATCATTATAAACAATACCAGCCATTATTGCTCGTTTTGCTTTTTCTCGTGATTCAAATAGCCCTTGACTCACACAAAGGACATCTGCTCTTTCTTTCGCCATAATTACCTCTTTATATTTTACTACATGTGAAAATTTCGATATACCTTCTACTTTAGAAATTATCACAGTCTTTCTTATTAATTTTACCATATTAATAACTTTTTAGCTATGAGAATGAAGCTTTTATATACACTTTATGTCTAAAATTATCTATTAATCTTATTGAAATTAATAAAGAGCAACTTAGAGAGGATAATTCTCTAAGTTACTCTTATAATTTTCTACTATTTTACTTTTTTAATATTCCAGATATCTTTAGCGTATTCGGCTACAGATCTATCTGCTGAGAAGATACCAGCATTAGCTGTATTTACTAAGCTCATACGACCCCATTTTGCTTTATCTTGATATGTTTGGGCCACTTTTTCTTGTGCTGCCACATAACTTTCAAAATCAGCTAGACACATATAATTATCTTGTGTTAATAGATAGTCTACGATAAAGCTGAAGTTCATACCACCAACAGTCATAGTTCTAATGAAATCTAAAGTTTCTTTAATCTTAGTTGAATTATTATAGTATTCCCATGGTTTATAACCTTGTGCATTTAAGGCATCAACCTCTGGAGTTTCTAGTCCAAAGATAAAGATGTTATCATCACCTACTGCTTCATGAATCTCAACGTTGGCGCCATCTAAAGTACCTAGTGTTAACGCTCCATTAAGCATTAGTTTCATATTACCTGTTCCACTTGCTTCTTTACCAGCTTGTGAAATTTGTTCACTAATGTCAGCTGCTGGAATAATTTTTTCTGCTAGCGTTACTTTGTAATCTGGTAAGAATACAACTTTAATGTAATCGCGAACTAGTTCATCACATTCTATCATTTGTGAGATTGAGTGGATAAATTTAATTATATTTTTTGCCATTTGATATCCTGATGAAGCTTTTGCTGCGAAAATAAACGTTCTTGGTACTGGACGTAATCCATTATATTTTATCTCTCTGTATAAGTATACAATATGCAATGCATTTAGTAATTGACGTTTATATTCATGAAGTCTTTTAACTTGAACATCAAAAATTGAATCTGGATTTACTGTAATACCTGTAGTATTTTGAATATATTTTGCAAGTTGTTCTTTTTTAACCTTTTTAATTTCTTGAAGCTTAGCTACAACTTTCTTATCATTTTTATATTCATTTAGCTTACTAATCTTAGATAAATCTTTTACAAAGTCATCTCCGATTAATTCTTCAAGGTAAGTTGCTAACTCAGGATTTGCTTGACCTAACCATCTACGGTGTGCTATACCATTAGTTACATTACCGAATTTAGTTGGATAAAGTTCACTAAATGCTCTAAATGTAGAATCTACAAGAATATCACTGTGTAGTTTTGATACACCATTAACATTATGACTTCCTACGATTGATAAGTTAGCCATTCTAATCTGATTATCATATATAATTGCAGTCTCTGCTAATGTGAATTCTTTTCCTTGATCAATTACCCATTGACAGAATCGTTTGTTAATTTCTTCAATAATAGAGTAAATACGTGGTAATAATGGTTTAAATAAATCCACTGACCATTTTTCTAAAGCTTCTGCCATAATCGTATGGTTTGTGTAGGCAAAAGTTTTAGTTGTAATTTCCCAAGCCTTATCCCATGAATAACCATATTCATCAAGTAATAATCTCATTAATTCTGGTACTCCCATCGCAGGGTGAGTATCATTGATATGTAAAGCAACATGTTCACTTAAGTTTTCTAATGTACCAAATTCATTATAGTGATTTTTCACTAATTGTTGTAATGACGCACTGATGAAGAAGTATTGTTGTTTAATACGTAATTCTTTACCTTCATTTGTGCTATCTGCTGGATATAATAATTTAGAAATTGAAGAAGCAATTGCTTCTGCTTCAGAAGATTTTGAGTATTCTCCACGTTCGAACAATTTCATATTAAATCCAGTTTTTGCTTTTGCTTCCCATAAACGCAATGTATTTACAGTTTTTGTTTTATAACCAGAAATTAGTAAATCATAAGGTTCTGCTTGGATTGAAGTATAATCTTTATGTTCAACTTTAAAACCATTTTCTGTCATTTTTTCTTCGACATGTCCATAGAATCTTACTTCAATTTCTTCGTCATTTCTATAAACTAATCCATACTTACCTAGATCTAACCAATAGTCCGGGAATTCTTGTTGCCACCCATTATTAATTACTTGTTTAAAGATACCATATTCATATAAAATTGAAAATCCTGTAACTGGGTAATCAGTACTTGTTAAAGCATCTAAATAACATGAAGCAAGACGTCCTAGACCACCGTTACCTAATCCTGGATCTGGCTCGATATCATAAATTTCATCTAAGTCAAAATTATTGTCTGCTAAAAATTTATTTACATCTTTTTCTACACCTAAATTATACAAGTTATTTCTTAATGTTCTACCTACAAGAAACTCCATTGACATATAGTAAGCACGTTTTTGCTTTGTTTTTTTCAATTCTTGTTCGTATGCAAATTTTTTCTCAGATAGTTTTTCTCTTACTGTACTCATAAGAGCTTCATAAACCTGACGTTTACTTGCTGAAGCTATAGTTATACCAAATTGTCTTTTTAAATACTTCTCAACTTTTTGTTCAAATTCTTTGTTTTTCATTAGTGTCTCCTAACTCCTAGTGTTTTACACAATTTCATTATACATATCTATATATTGTAATGCTGATTTTTTCCAACTTACATCCTGTTTTATTGCGTTTGTCATAATTTTGTTCCAAATATGACGTTCTTGATAATAACAATACGTTGCCCTGTAAATGGCATCTAGCATATCGTAAGCATCGAAACTTTCGAAAGTAAACCCTGTTCCAAATTTACCATCGAATGGAACTACTGTATCTCTTAATCCGCCCACTCTATGTACGATTGGAATAGTCGCATATCTCATTGAAATCAACTGAGACAACCCACAAGGTTCTGTTTTTGATGGCATTAAGAACATATCACAAGAACTATAAACTTTTGATGAAACTTCTGGTGAAAACATTATTAAACTTCTTACTTTGTCGTGACGACGATACTCAAGAGAACGTAATGCTTCTTCATAATGTCTATCTCCTGTTCCAAGAATTATTAGCTGTGCTCCTGTTTTTAATATTTCATCGGCTACGTGAAGGACTAAATCTATACCTTTTTGATGAGTTAATCTCGTAACCATACCAATCATTGGTATATTTTCATTTACTTCTAATGCCATTTCTTCTTGGAATTTTAATTTATTCTGAACTTTATTTTTTAATGTTTTCACATCAAAATTCTTGAAAATTTGCTTATCAGTTTTCGAATTGAACTTATCAGTATCTAAACCATTAATAATACCATGTAGCTTTCCTTGTTCTACTCTCAAGATGTCGTCTAAGCCATATGAAAAATATGGATCTAATATTTCATGTGCATACGTTTCACTCACTGTATTAATTCTATCAGCTAATTGGATAGCACCTTTTAATAGATTCAAATCACCTTTATATATTAAGGCATCAAAATATTTGTTATCTAAACCAAACAAGTACCCCATATCATACGGATTAAATTTACCTTGGAATTCGATATTATGAATAGAGATTACACTTTTAATATTTTGATAGAATTCCACTCCTCTTGATTTCAAATCATCAAGATAAATTACAGATAATGCTGCATGCCAGTCATTAGCATTAACTATATCAGGTTTATAATCTATATGAGGTAATATTTCTAAAGCTGCTTTAGAGAAGAAAGCAAATCTCTCTCCATCATCTTCTTGTCCATAGACACTAGCTCTATTAAAGTATTGTTCATTATCTATAAAATAGTATGTTACACCATTCACTTGTGCTTCAAATATTCCACAGTAAACAGTTCTCCACCCTAAGTTCATAAAAATATGCTGTTTATATTTTAAATCGTACTTTTCTCGATCTATTGAAGAATACAATGGCAGTACTACCCTTGCTTCTATATTTTCATCTTGAAGTGCCTTTGGTAAAGATCCTATAACATCTCCCAGTCCTCCAACTTTAACAAATGGTGCCGCCTCTGCCGCCACGAATAATATTTTCATTATATTTCTCCTTATTCGTTATTATTATCATACTAAAAGGGTTAGTTTTAGATGTAGTCTATCTGTATATTATACTCTATTTTCAATAGAAAATCGAAAGTTTTACAAAATTTTCCCACATTTTATTCTAACCCATTATTATTATTCTACTACTTTATTCTTTTCTACAATAACTTGACAGTTTTCAGTTCCTTTTAATTCTACTTTTTCTGAAACAACTGCACTTTTATCTACAATTACATAATCAAGGTATGCTGATTTTTTAATTACACTGTTAGACATAACTATCGAGTTCTTAATAACAGCACCTTCTTCAACCACAACATCCCTAAATAGTATACTGTCCTCAACTATACCGTTAATTTCACAGCCATCACCTAAAATAGAGTTTTTAACAATTGCTCCATCTCCATATGTTGTTGGCACACTATCTGCTACTCTTGTTAAGATATCAGTTCCTGATAAAAATAATTCATTTAGTTTCTCAGGGTTTAATAAGTCTTTGTTAAAGTTATAGTATTCTTGAACACTATTAATTGTTTTAACATAGTTTTTAACTTCATATCCATACACATTTAATCTGTGGAAATTTTTAGCGATAAAGTCTAATAATAGATCTTGCCAACCTAATGTCATACCTTTTTTAACTATTTCTTTGAACATATCCTTAGACATTATATAAATTTTCACTTGTGTTGGGCATACTTCGTTATATCCGTCATAGTGGAATAAGCTGTCGTATACTCTATGTTTATCATCAAAGATAATTTGAGATTCACGCTGTTGAGGTTGTCTATAAGTATACGCTAAAGTAATATCAGCATTTGTTGATTTATGATATTTTACCATATCTTTAAAGTCAATATTACCTACAATATTTCCATCTGCAAGAATACAGTATTCTTCTAATAAAGTGTCTGCGTATTTTGCAGCATCGCCTAATGCTTCTATTTTATTTTGAGCTAAACGATTTGACTGATGATTTGACATAGGAGTAATGAATTTTAATCCACTATTTTTTCTATTTAAATCCCAGTCTTTCCCCCAACTTAGGTGATCCATTAAAGATTTATAGTGGTGATTTGTTACTACTGCAATGTTAGAAACTTCTGCTTTTACTAAAGAAGACAACATAAAGTCAATCATTCTATATCTTGAAGCTACAGCTAAAGATGCTAGTATTCTATTTCTTACTAATCCTTGTAAATCATCATTACGATAATTATCTGCGAATAATATACAAAATGCATTTACCATATTATTTTCCCTCTACTTTCCTATTCTCATTTACAACTTCATCTCTACCGATTACAGTTATTTGCTCTTTCCCTAAAACTACTTCTCTATTACCAACTTCTACATTTTCTTTGATAACTGAACCTTCTGCTATAATTGAATTAAAGATTTTTGCTCCTTTTTCAATTAATACATTTTTCATAATAATACTTCCTACAATTTCCGCTCCTTCTTCAATTCTTACACCTGAAGAAATAATTGAATCTGAAATAGTACCATATACAGATGTCCCATCAGAAATCATAGAGTTTTTAACATTTGCACTATGAGCTAAATATTGTGGCATAGCTCCTTCGTGTCTATAGTATATTCTCCATAATTTATCATCGATATTAAAGTTTTCTTTATTTTTTATTAGGTCCATATTAGCTTCCCATAAGCTTTCAATTGTCCCTACATCTTTCCAATAACCATAGAATGGATATGCATAGATATTTTTACCTTCATTTAACATCATTGGAATAATGTTTTTACCAAAGTCTTTTTCACTTTCTTCATTTTCTTCATCACGAATCAAATATTCTCTAAGTTGATTCCAACTAAAAATATAGATTCCCATTGATGCTTTTGTTGAAATTGGATGTTCTGGTTTTTCTAAAAACTCTGTTACTTTCAAGTCTGAATTAGTATTTAAAATACCAAAACGACTTGCTTCTTCTATAGGTACATTAATATGAGCAATTGTTAAATCAGCACCTTTTTCTTTATGGAAATCTAACATTTCTTTATAATTCATTTTATAAATGTGATCTCCTGATAAAATAAGTACATATTCTGGATTATACTGCTCTATATATTTTATATTTTGATATATTGCATTTGCAGTACCCTTATACCATTCACCAGTTTTTCCGGCTGTATAAGGTGGTAAAATAGATAAACCTCCATCCATTCTATCTAAATCCCATGGTTGACCATTTCCCATATATGAGTTAAGTTCAAGTGGCATAAACTGTGTTAATACTCCAACTGTTGAAATACCTGAATTTGCACAGTTTGATAACGGGAAATCGATGATTCTATATTTCCCTCCAAAAGGTACAGCTGGTTTAGCCATATCTTTTGTTAAAACTTGAAGCCTTGTTCCTTGTCCTCCTGCTAGTAGCATAGCTACTACTTCTTTTTTTCGTGCCATTATTTTGACCCCCTTCTCCTAAACTTATTATTTCTTTTCTATATACATTGTTGTATAAGGTGGAATGTTTATACTCAAAGTATATTTAAATTCATTTTTTTCTTTATTTATCGTTTTTAAATTTCTGTTAGTAATAGCTATACCATCATACTTTTTAGCATCCGAGTTCAATACTATTTTATAACTCCCCCAAGTATCTACTCCAATTTCATAATTTTTTAATACTTGACTTGAAAAATTACTAATTACTAGTACTTCTTTGCCTGCTCTATCTTTTCGTGAAAAAGCGAATACATTATTAATATAATCATCCACTACATGCCACTTAAATCCATCCCAATCACTATCATTCTCCCATAATGCTGGTGTGTTTTTATAGAATTTGTTTAATTCCTTAACATATCTGTGCGTGAAAACGTGTTTTGGATATAACATCAATAACCAATCTAATTCTCTTTCTTCATCCCACTCGATATACTGAGCAATGTCAATTCCCATAAAAGTTAATTTTTTCCCTGGGTGTGCATACATATATCCTAAAAATGCTTTGAAATTACCAAATTTCTCATCATAAGGTACTGGACTCTTATCTAAAAGTGATTTTTTCCCATGAACTACTTCATCGTGTGATATAGGTAGAATGAAGTTTTCTGAGAATGCATAGTGCATTGAAAAAGTAAATTTGTTATGTACTCCTTTTCTAAAGAAAGGATCTGTTTCTAAATAATCAAGACTGTCATTCATCCATCCCATATTCCACTTGAAGTCAAAGCCTAAACCACCGTGTTCGACCGCAGCTGTAACCTTTGGATAACTTGTAGATTCTTCAGCAATCATACTAACACCAGGGTAATTTTCTTTTATATATAGATTAAGATTTTTTATAAAATCAATTGCTTCTAGATTTTCGAATCCGCCATAGATATTTCTTGCAGATTTTTCTTCATCTCGGCAATAATTTAAAAATATCATAGAACTAACAGCATCCACTCTAATTCCATCAATATGATAATCTTCTATCCAAGAAACTGCACTCGAAGTTAAGAATGACTTAATTTCGTTTCGACCATAATCAAAAACTCTTGTTCCCCAACCTTCATGCTCCATTTTCCTCGGATCAGAATATTCATAACAAGGAGTTCCGTCAAATTCATATAACCCATGAGCATCTTTTGTAAAATGACCAGGAACCCAGTCTAAAATTACTCCTATATTATTTTGATGACAACGATCTACAAAATACATGAAATCTTCCGGTGTTCCATATCTAGAAGTTGGCGAGAAATAACCAGTCGCCTGATACCCCCATGATTTATCATATGGATATTCCGTTACCGGTAGTAATTCGATATGAGTGTAATTCATTTCTTTAACATAATCTACCAGTGTGTGTGCTAAATCTCTATAGCTCATCTCTTTACCATCTTCGTGGTGTTTCCATGATCCTAAGTGTACTTCATAAACATTCATCGGACGATGATAAGGTACTTCTCTATTTTTCATCCATCTGCTATCATTCCATTTGTAATCTGGCATAGAATAAACTTTTGACGCTGTCAACGGTCTAGTCTCTGCATGTTTCGCATATGGATCAGCCTTCCATAATTCAACTCCACTTCTAGTAACTATGATATACTTATAAGCATCAAATTGGCTAACACCTGATATTGTAATTTCATAAATACCTTTGTCATTTATAAGTTTCATTTCATGAGTATGTGGATACCACGAACAAAATTCACCTGTAACAAAAACTTTTTTCGCATTTGGAGCCCACACTCTAAAAGTACATGTGTCTCCTTCTAAAAATGATCCTAAAAATTTATGGCTATGATAATTTGTCCCTTCATGAAATAAATATTCCGCCATATTATTATTCACTTAATAACCCCCTTTTCTTTAAAAGTAACCGTTTTCTTCTACTCTTAAAAAAATTTATTATAAAAAATACTGCGTTTAAAATAGTTAAAATTATACCCGCTTATTCATTAGAAATTTATACCTATATTATAACACAAAAGGTGTTAAGTGTAAATGTTTTCTGTAACTTTTTCCAAACGTTAATTATACCCTTTACATTGCTTTTATACTAATATTTTTTTGTTTTTTTATAATAATAATATTTACATTTAAAAACTTTTATATTAAAATAAAAATGATGAATTTTGTAAAACAGTTTAATAACAAAAAATTTACATTTCGGAGAAGAAAAATATGATTAAATTTAATCCAATAAAAAATAAATTTCCTAAAGGAGCTATTAATAACAAAGAAAACTTTAAATTCGAAGTTTTAATTAAAGATGATTTTTACTTTAATGATCTAAAGATTGTAATTAGAAATGATTTTACAGGTGAATTAATTAGTAAAAGTTTAACATTCAAAGAAAAAACTGAAGAAAATTACACGAAATATAGTGTAAACTTTGAGCCATTTAACATAGGTTTATACTTTTATCATTTTGAAGTTCATTTTGATAATTTCTATGTTTTTCTAAAAAATGACAGACTTAATACTAAATTAGTAAACAATATTGATGATCTTCCAGATTGGCAACTGACAGTTTATGATTCAAACTTTACTACCCCATCATGGTACAAAGGCTCTATTATGTATCAAATTTTTCCAGATAGATTTAAACGCAGCGAGAAATATGTTGCACAAGTGGCTAGAAATGAAAATATTAGAATTCGTCATGAAAATTGGAACAACATTCCACATTCTTCTATTACTCATGAAAATTACGGGGCTAAAGATTTCCTAATGGGTAATTTATTAGGGATTGAAGAAGAAAAAGAATATTTTAAAAAATTAAATATTGAAAGTATTTATCTTAACCCTATTGTAGAAAGCCCTGAAAACCATAGATATTCTACTTCAGACTATTTTAATGTTGATCCATATTTTGGAACAAATGAACAATTTGAAAGTTTCTGTAAAAACTTTAAAAATGATAATATCAAAATTATTCTAGATGGTGTATTCAGTCACACTGGTTCAGATAGTATCTATTTCAACAGATATAATAACTACGATAGTATCGGTGCATTCAACTCTAAAAGTTCACCTTATTATCCTTGGTTCGACTTTAAGAATTTCCCTAATGAATATCACTCTTGGTGGGGATTTGATAACTTACCGACTGTAATAAAAGAAAATAAAGAATACAGTGATTTTATCAACAATAACGACACTGGAGTTGTTAATTTTTGGCAAAAATTAGGAATTTCAGGATGGCGTTTAGATGTTGCAGATGAATTTCCAGATGAATTTTTAGATCGAATTCGAGAGAGTGCTAAATATTATGATAAAGATGCTCTTATAATAGGTGAAGTTTGGGAAGATGCTACAAATAAAATTTCATATAATACACGTAGACGATATTTTTTAGGCGATCAGCTTGATAGTGTAATGAATTATCCTTGGAAAAATGCAATTATAGATTTTGTGAAAAATAAAAATGCAGAAGATTTTACTTTAGAAATATTAAAACTTGTAGAAAACTATCCTCGTCCTGCTCTTGATACAGTGATGAATTTACTAGGTAGTCATGATACTGAACGTGTTCTAACAATGTTAGCATTCGATAATCCAGAAAATATACCCGTCAACGAAAGACCTACTTATAAAATGTCACCTGAACAATATAATAAAGCGAAGGAACTACTTAAGTATGCAAGTTTTATCCAATTCACTTTACCTGGTGTACCATGTATCTATTATGGTGATGAAATAGGAATGTACGGTTTTAGAGATCCTTATAATAGATTAGGTTTTACACATAATAATAAAGATGAAGATTTATTAGATCACTACATTAAGCTATCAAAATTTAGAAATGACAATAAAGAGGATTTTATAACAAATTTTGAATTTATTTACACTAATGAAAAATGCGTTGCATATAAACGTAATAATATTCTTTGTATTATTAATCTTGACTCTAAAGCTCATTTTATTGAAAACTATTGTGGTGATAAATTATTCGGTAATACCGATATATATTCTACACCTTTTGGTATAGTTGTACCTCCACACAGCTATATAGCGATTAAAATTAAGTAATATTCTAACGAGGGAGTCCTTAAAATCATGATTTCAAAGAAATTGTCTTTATGAAGTCTCCCTATAAAGTTTCTTAAATATCTAATAAGCTTTTCAAAAGAAAATTTTAGATATTAATAAACCACTACATCATATATTACTACAAGCCTAATTCTTCTATAATCTAATTTACTCTACTGGATTATCAACAAAATAAAGATTCAGAAATCAGCTTTCATTAAAGCTATTTCTGAATCTTTTTATTATATTATCCTGAGTTTCTAAGTCCGGTAGCAACTCCATTAATCGTAATGTGAATTGTATTAATTTGCGAGTCTGGTAATTCACCTTCCCTAGCACGTTTAATTAACTCTACTTGAAGTAAGTTTAGAGTATTAAAGTACTGCAACCTATTTTCTAAACTGCGAGTTAAATAAGTATTATCTTCTAAAAATTCTTTATGTTCTGAAATTTCTAATACTACTTGTTTTGTTAAATTCCACTCTCTTAATATTTCATCATAGACTTTTTTAGTTTTTTCATCACGACATAGATTTGCATATTCTTTAGCAATTCCCATATTTGATTTTGACATTACCATATCCACATTTGATAATAATGAATTGAAGAACGGCCAGTTTTTATACATGTTACGAAGTATTTCTATATTATCTTTATTTTTACTAATAAAATTAGAGAATGCTGTACCTACTCCATACCAACCTGGTAACATTATTCTACTTTGTGACCATGAGAATACCCATGGAATAGCTCTCAGCCCTCCGATATCAGTAATTTTCTTACGAGAAGCTGGACGAGAGCCTATATTTAAACTAGAAATTTCTTTAATTGGTGTTGCTTCAAAGAAATAATTATAAAAGTTTTTATTTTCAAAAACTAACTCACGATACTTTTTATAACTATCGTTTACTATCTCATCCATAATTCTTTGAATTTCAGGAATGTCTCTAATATCTGTATTAACTTTATCAGCATTCATCCTTTGAATAACAGCAGAAAATAGTGCTTCTAAATTATAGTATGCTGCGTCGCTATTTCCATATTTAGCAGCAATAATTTCACCTTGTTCTGTTAATCGAATTCTATCTTGAACACTTCCTAACGGTTGAGAAATAATCGCGTCATAACTTGGTCCTCCACCTCGACCTACTGTTCCTCCACGCCCATGGAAGAAAGTAACTTTTATACTATGTTTTTCTCCTAATGAAGAAAGTTCTTGTTGTGCTTTATACAATGACCATCCTGATGATAAATATCCACCATCTTTATTACTATCAGAGTATCCTAACATAATTTCTTGATAATTTTTATTATCGCTTACCCATTTTTTCACTATATCAAGACTCAAATATTGATCCATAATTTCATATGAATTTTCCAAGTCTTCTATAGTTTCGAATAATGGAACTAGTTGCAGTCTAGCGAAATCACTTCCAACTAATCCTACCTCTTTTAACATAATTGCAAGCTCTAATAAATCAGAAATACTTGTTGTATGCGAGATAATATTTTGTTTAATAATATTTTCTCCAAGTTTATCTTTTAATTTCCTTGCTGTTCTAAAAATAGATAGTTCCTTTTTTAGTTCTTCTGATTGTTTATTTTCATCATTGATACTCAATGGTCGTGGATCTTCTTTTAATTGTTTTAGTAACAATTTACATTTTTCTTCTTCAGTAAGCCCACTATAATTTTTCTCTATATTTGCACTTTTTAATAGTTCCGCAACCGATGATTCATAAACACTTGAATCTTGTCTCATATCAATACTAGCTAAGTAGAATCCAAAGATTTTAACAACATTTAATAGTTCTTCAAACTCTCCAGTAATTAGAATTTCCCCTTTATTTTCTAACAATGATTTTTCAATAATTTCTAAATCATTAATAAATTCTGCAGATGTTAAATACTTTTCTCCAATTTCTTTATCATAAAGTAAGTATTCTTTTGTATTCTCTAATTTTTCCTTTATATAGAAAATAGCTCTTCTATACGGTTCTTTTTCTCTGTAAATCGATAAGTCATTCGAAAGATTAGCTAATTCTTCTAATTCTTTACTTTCTTCTATATATTGCGTTGACATAGAGAAAGTTCTATATAAACTTTCTAACTTTTCTAAGTAGTATGTTGTTATAAGCTCACATTGCTTCATTGCAGATAAATTTAATGTTTCTGCAGTTACAAATGGATTACCATCACGGTCTCCACCAATCCACATCCCCATAGTTATAGGTGTCTCATTTTTTAATTCAATGTTATTTTCTTTGAGCAGCATTTTGTACTCAGTCATCAATTTACCAATTGCTTTAATAAAAGATAAATTATAATACTCCAATACATTAGTGATTTCATTAGCTACTTTTAGTTTTTTTTCACGAATTATATCACTTTGAATTAGGATTTCTATATGCTTTTGAATATCATTTTTCCATTTTCTTTCATTAATAAGACCATTTTTTACATCACGATGTTTTCTTAATAATGTATGTAATTTTTCTGTTAAATCAAGAATCGTCTTACGTTGTACTTGAGTCGGATGTGCTGTTAATACTGGAACTACATTAATATTATCTAAAATATTTTTATCTTTAATATTATTTATAGATTCAGACAACTTACCAATATAAGCCTCGTTTGAATTATTTTTGAAGTTTACTTCATATGCTAAGTCAACATCCTCAGCAATATTAATTAATAAAGGTAAAACCGAGAAGAAATTAGCTACTATTTCCATCTCTTCTTGTGTTAAATCTTTAATAATAAGATTTAATTTATCATAATTTTTTTCATCAGCTAATGCTTTTAATTCTACAATTTTTTCAAACGTCTCTTCAGAAATTAACTTTTGTGTTGCTTTTAACAACATTTCTGTAAGAATTTGAA
>NZ_CAURMG010000025.1:0-23954 GCF_963525875.1 uncultured Gemella sp.
CTGGAATTACCGCTGTCTTACCATCTTTAGTTGTTACTGTTGCATTTCCTTTGTCGTCTACTACTACAGTTGAACCTGGATTTACTGATTCTACAGCTTTCTTAACAGATTCTTTTTCTGCATCTGTTAGTTGTTCTGGATTTGCTACTACAGTCTTATCTGCTGGTTTAACTACATCATTTCCTGCGTTTGGTTTAGCTGCATCTGCTTCTGTCTTCACTAAATCTTTTGCTGGAATTGTTGCTACTGCTCCATCTTTTGTAGTTACTGTAGCATTTCCGTATTTATCAAATACTACTTTAGCTTCTGGATTCACTTCTTGAATTTTCTTAGTGATAGCTTCTTTATCAGTATCTGTTAAAGTATCTGGATCTTTTACAACTACTTTATCAGCTGGTGTATTCACTTTGTTTGTAGCATTTGGTTTAGTTGCATCTTCTGGTGATTTAACTAAATCAGTTGCCGGAATTGTAGCTGATTTACCATCTTTCAATGTAACTGTTGCATTTCCTTTATCATCCACTACTACAGTTGCACCTGGATTTACTGCTTTAACTTTAGCTGCGATTGCTTTTTTATCGTCTTCAGTTAATTGATCTTTATCTTTCACTGAAACCTTATCTGCTGGTTTGTTAATGTTGTTTCCAGCTTTTTCGTTAGCTGCTTCTGCTTCAGTTTTCACTAAATCATCTTTTGGAATAACTACAGTCTTACCGTCTTTCGTTGTGACTGTTGCATTTCCTTTGTCATCTACAAATACAGTTGTCCCGTCTGCTGGTGGATTAACTGCTTTAACTTTAGCTTCGATTTCTTTCTTCTCTTCTGGAGTTAATGAATCTGGATTTTTCACTAAAGTCTTGTCAGCTGGTTTCTTAACTGCATCTTGTTTAGCTGGATCTAGTAAATCTGCTTTTGGTTTAACTAAGTCTGATGCTGGAATTGTTGCAATGTTACCTTCTTTAGTCTTAACTGTAGCATTTCCTTTGTCGTCAAATACTACTTCAGCGCCTGGATTTACTTCTTTGATTTTCTTCTCAATCTCTTCAACTTCTTCAGCAGTTAATTTAGCTGGGTCTTTCACTAATACTTTATCTGCTGGAGTATTTACTTTGTTACCAGCATTTGCTGTATTCTTATCAGCTTCTGTCTTCACTAAATCATTTACCGGAATTGTTGCAGTTTGTCCATCTTTAGTAGTTACTGTTGCGTTTCCTTTATCGTCTACGTATACAGATGCTCCTAGATTAACTGCTGCAACTCTATCTTTAATTGCTTGGATATCATCAGGAGTTAAGTGATCTTTATCCGCCACTAATTCTCTATCAGCTGGTTTGTTGATGACATTACCTGCTTTTGGATCCGTTAATACTTCATCTGCAGTTTTCACTAAATCATCCGCTGGAATTACTGCTGTTTTACCTTCTGGTGTTGTGACTGTTGCATTTCCATTAGCATCAACTACTACGGTTGCTCCTGGATTTACTTCTTGAACCTTAGCTTTAATGGCTTCTTTTTCCGGCTCTGTTAAAGCATTTTTATCTGCAACTACTGTCTGATCGATAGGTTTCTTAATTGCATCTTGTTTAGCTGCATTTTCTAAATCTTCTTTAGCATTTGATTTCACTAAATCAGAAGCTGGGATTGTTGCTGTAGCCTTAGTTCCATCTGGATTTGTTACAGTTACTGTCGCATTTCCTTTGTCGTCTACTACTACTGTTGCTCCTGGATTTACTGATTCTACAGCTTTTTGAATAGCATCTTTAACATCTTGTGGTAATGTTGCATTTGGATCATTCAATACTGCTGGATCTACAAGTGCTTTTTCAGCTGGAGTATTTACTTTGTTTCCTGCTGATGGAGTTTCTTTAGCTGCTGGATCTTTCAGTAAGTCTTCGACTGGGATTGTTGCTGTCTTACCGTCTGGTGTTGTAACTGTTGCGTTTCCTTTATCGTCTACGAATACAGTTGCACCTGGGTTTACTGATTCTACAGCTTTTTGAATTTTAGCTTTAACTTCGTCTTTCTTATCTCCAGTTAAATCTGCTGGTGTTGCTGAAACTTTATCCGCTGGTTTGTTGATGTTGTTTCCTGCATTTGCACCTTCAGCTTCTTTTGCAGTTTTCACTAGGTCTGATGCTGGAATTACTTCAGTTTTACCGTCTGGTGTTGTCACTGTTGCATTTCCTTTGTCATCTACAACTACTGTTGTATTTTCTGGATTTACTTTTGCTACAGCTGCTTTAATGGCATCTTTTTCTTCTTGACTTAATTTATCTGGGGTCTTAACAAGTGTTTTATCTGCTGGTTTCTTAACCGCATCTTGTTTAGCTGGATCTGTTAAGTCATTATTTGTTTTCACTAGGTCTGATGCTGGAATTGTTGCTACAGCTCCATCTTTTGTTGTTACTGTTGCGTTTCCTTTTTCGTCAAATACTACTTTAGCATCTGGATTTACTGCTTTAATTTTTTCAGCAATTTTTTCCATCTTTATCTGTTACAGTTGATACTGTATCTTCTGTAATTTCTGTTGAACGGAACCCTTTTGCTTTATCAGCGATAAATGGTTCAAAAGCTATTTTTCCTCTTCCTTCGATAGAGTAAGATTGTCCTAATTGACGACTTTGACCGTTTCCTACTGGACTTAAGTTATAACGGTTATCGTATGATTCTGCAGTATAAGAACGTGCAGTTGGCACTCGGTAGTTTGTATTCGATAATTCAGTAACTAATTCGAATCCATCTCCATCAGTTTTGTAGATTTCAATCTCAGATGAACCTGCTTCTTCCCCTGTTGCAAATACAACGTTCGCTGGTACTTCTTTCCCATTTAAAGTCGCTTTAACTTTAAATTCTACCCCAACGTTTGCTCCATTTTTTACAGATTGGATTACTGTCGTACCACCTGTATCAATTCCATTTGTTTTCGCAACAGAATATCCACCTTGACGAACAACTTTAACTTCTGCTTCAGTTCCATCTGAATAAACGTTTTTAGCATTCGCATCATATCCTGCTCCACCACGTTCTTTATAAACGTCAGTTGAGTTAAATGGTTTTAACGCAGTAACTTCCATTTCCACAACATACCCAGGAGTCAATTCTTGTTTGAACTTCGTTCCAACTTTTAGTTTTCCACCGTCACCAAGATTTTCAACGACTGCTGTTTTACTTGTGATATCGAACCATTTAATTTGGTGTCTTAAACGTTCTGTATTTTTTTCAGCATATTTTTTCCAGTGATCAGCTTGTTCAGCTTCTGTTAATGGTGCTTCATCAACTTTTTCTGCTAAGTCTGTACGGAATGCATTGTTTTTATCTAACGCTTTTCCATTACGTGGGTCTTTAGAACCTGTATTTTCAATTGAGTTTGTGTCAGCTTTCTTTTCAGTGTTTTCAGCTTTTTTCCCTACAGTTGGTTGACCATTTGTAGTATCTACAGCTTGAGTTTCTTTTTTCTCTACAACTTTAGTTTTTAATTTAGTGTTAGCTGTAGTAACAAGTTTACCATACGCTTGTGATAATTCTTTTTGCGTAGTTGCGCTAGCTAATGTTGCTTTCGCAGCTTCTAATTCTGCACTTAATACCGCAACACTCTCTTCAGTTTTGTTAGCATAAGAACCATTAGCAAGTTTTGCTTCAATTTCTGCGATGTAGTTTGCAAGTTGCGTCGTGTTTAAAGCTTTAGCTTCTTCTTTAGCAGTTTCCCCACCAAGTTTTGCCGCTACTGCTGCAGCTACATCTTCTTTTGTAGTTTCTTTTTCTACAGGTTTAGCTACCGCTACTGGTGCTTCTTGTACTGTTTCTTTTACTCCAGCGTTTGTTGTGTTGTCAGCTGTTGTGTTGTTCGATACTTCTTCACTAGCTTGCGCTACTGCTCCCGCACCAAAAAAGATACTCGCACCGATTACAACTGATGCCGTACCTACTTTAAATTTCTTTATTGAGTATGATTCTACTTTTGTTCCTTCTTTGGCATTTTTTAAATATTGATTATTTTTACCTACCATTTTCTCCTCCTAAATACATTTTTTATATATTTATTATTATCCTTTTAAAAATAAATAGTTTTTCTTAATTTTAACTATAAAACTACATACTTTTATATAGATATAGTTACGTTAAGTTTATCAAATTCCCTCTATAAAGTCTAACATAACACCTCATAAATTCTCCCTATTACAATAAGCAGTAATATGTATTTATAAATTATATCTTTTTTTAGGACTTTTTCTAGTGGTTAAATCCCACCTTAACCTTGATACAACAATGTTTATATCAAGGAAGTAAGTATTGATAAACTACTATATAAACTAAATATTATTTTTAAAAATTTTTATTATATTTTCATAAGTTACATTTCACACAATCTCTTTATTAAAAAGTTGATTACAACCGTAATTATATGCGATTATATAACTTACTTTATATAAGTTAATTTTTCATAACATACAGTATACACAAAGTACCTTAAGAGAACCTTAAATTCTAATTATTATGAATATATTTAGGATAATAATTATCCAAAAATAACATTTTAACATTGTAAATCGGTTTCTATTTTACTTAAATAGTTAGTTTTCTTATTTTAAATGATGGCGTAATAAACGAAAAAGATTTTGATCGCTTTGCCTTTATTACAATCAAAAGAAAATTAACTGATGAAATTCGTTATAGAAATAAAAACAAAAGTATTCCTCTAGATGTTTTTAACAATAGTTTATTAGACTCAACTGATTATAATTATGTGTATTTGTATATACAGGTGTTCGAGTATTTAAAAAACACCTTAAACAATCAGGAATTAAAATTTTTCTGTGAGTTTATAAAAACATTGGATATTAAAAGAACAGCAGAAGTTACAAATATTTCACTAACCACTGCATACATATTACACAAACAAATTAAGGGAATTTGTGAAAGATTTTTATTAAATATTTAATATAAAAACACCACACTCTCTATCCATGCACCTATAATTTTTAATTATTTACCATTAAACTATTCTTATTAAAACATTTTATCTATACAAAAAAACTCGAACCTAAGATTTCTCCTAGATTCGAGTTTTTCAGCTTTTTTCATTTTTGGGTACAACTCAAAAATCGTGATTTCGTAGAAGAAATCGATTTTGTCGAATTGACCCCACACAGTTTATTAGACATCCAAAAAGCTTTTAAAGCGAATTTGGATGTTAATAAACCACTGCGTTTAACTATTAATTTAAAACTTTTTTATATTAATCTTTACCTTATCTACTACTATTACTAAATACTTTTTTTGCTACTAAATCCATCATTGGACGTGCATCTTTATTTCTTATATTTTCCATTTTGAATCCCCCTATTTATTTAAAAAAATTTCATAATCTCCGCTAATTCCTACCTTCATTATACTCTATGCATGATATTTTTTCTATTAATAACATCAATAAAACACATTATTTGTCAACTAAAACAACAACCATAACCGAATATACAGATTTAGTATACAAACTTTCTCATTCTATAAAAAATTGACAATAATTCTTCTTCATTAAATTTAATTCTCGATCTTTTCAACACTAAAATTCATTAATTAAAAACAAAAAGGAGTGACTCAAAAATCGTGATTTCGTAGAAATCGATTTTGTCGAGTCACCCTCGCACAGTAATTTCTCTTATATACTTTTTTACAATTTAGGATTTTTGAGGAATTTCAATCTTATGTTATACCTAATCAGTCTCACATCCCAAATTTTCTTTTCCCTAATCTTTCTCTAGGTAATTATTCCCCTATTTCTAGTTTTTCATTAATCTATGATTTTCACATTTTCTCTAAAAATGTCTCCACCTTTTTTTAACATCTCATATATTCTTGCTACTTTTATATCTTGTTTGAAAAGCATACTATTTTTACTATTTAACAGAGGATTAAGTGTAATTTTTCCTTCTTTATTAATCTCACGTATCAGCGGTGCTGATGCTCTTTTCACAGCTAGCACCCTGTAGTTTTTTGTTGAAAAATAGTTTTTAAAATCTTCTTTTGTAGTGTGAGTGAGAATGTGCAAAAGTATCCTTTGAATCTTCTTGTTGCTATACCTTTTTGTGCTTATAGTTTTTACTAATTCACTATAATTTTCAACCTTAAGCGCCGCTTCAAAAATTCTATTTTCCAAACCTTCACTTACATCGTAAATTTTTTCTATCCCATCTTTTCCAAGAGATAATATTTTATATTTTATAAAAGGGAACAAGTTATCTTCCGTTATTATTTCATCTGTTTTTAGATCTGTTAGCATTTCTTTCGTAAGATACTTTTCGATTTTTTTGTCATTAATATTTTTTCTTATAGCTGTCGCACTAAGATGTACAAATTCACTCAGTTCTGTACCATTCAACCCCTGTCCTTTTCTTTTCACAGGTAACAGTTCTATATCTAAACCAGCATCTTTAATAGCTTTGTAATAACTGTATGCTAAACTAAAATTCGGACTATTTTTTTCCAAACCGTATAATTCACTATTTATTTTTGCATAGTTATAACCTTTTTTTATAAGCTGTTTATAGTCTTCTTGTGTGGTGTTTTTTTGTTTTATATATATTTCCCGGAAAATATTTATATCTTCGTTTTCAGTTCCAAAGATAAGATGTGTTACACCTGCCCCTGCCAGAACTTCGATACTTTTTTTTGCAAAATCGTCACCATATGCCACACTTCCTAAATACGGTAGAGCAATTACTAAATCACAACCACATCTTACAGCTTCTTTAGCTCTAGCATAACCATCGACAATAGCGACTTCTCCTCTTTGCGTGAAGAATTCACTCATTACACAAATGACCTCACCATTATTTTTATTGGCTATCTTTCTCGCACATTCTATCAAATATCTATGACCACTGTGCAAGGGATTAAATTCCGCAACTATACCTATTCTCATTTTTTCACCTCTCTTTTCACATTTTCAACTTCATTTAATTTCTATATAAAAGCAAGCGAGTTCGACCACTTAATATATTAGATACCGTTAGCATATACTAAGCAACCCCCTCGCTATGTTTCTTTTATTCTTTTGATTTCTTTTCGTCAGTAGTATTTTTTGAATCTACATCTACTTTTTCTACACTATTATCTTCAAAAATATCTACAGTCCATCCTACTAGACTTCCATCATCCGCAGCTACTTTACTTATCGAAAATTGTCTTTTTTTCTTGTCGTTATCAGTTAGTCTCTTAATCTCTGCTTTACCGTAGTCTAAAGCTTCTTTTTGAGATTTGAATACTTTTCCTGTAGTACCGACACCTTCTGATTCTGATAGTTTTTTACCTTTATAGATTTCTGTCACAGCAGATCTTTGGGCATTTTCATTGGCAGCGAATTTATTTTGAGTATTACCTTCTGTCTCCTGTCCTTTCTTTTCTAGCGTTGTTGAAACCTTGTTTTCATTCTCTGTTTCTTTTTCATTTTCTTTTACTTTATTTTCTTCTTTTTCTTTTTTACGATCTACTTGCTCTTGTTTCTTATCCTTTTGAGAAGAATCTGTTTTTTTAACTTCCTCTTCTCTTCCAAAATAACTAAATATTAAAAGGATAACCCCTGCTAAAACAAGTGAAATCACAATATATAACAAAATCTTAGTAAGTTTATTTTTTTTCATGATTCCTTTTCCTTTTTTATACTTATATTATATTATACCACTTATCTGTATATTTTGCTAAGATTTAAAGATTTTTATCATCACTTTTACATCGTAGATTTTCTTTGTTAATTTAATCTTTTACACCTCAGATAAATAAGAATTTTTTTGTTAATGTAAAAAACTCACAGAGTCTCTACAAACTATAACCTTTTATAATTCAAAGATTATTTTTTTAGGACTCTATGAGCTTTCTATTTTATCCTTGTGTTATTTTAACAACAACTTCGCCTTTGTTATTTCTTTCTAATGTATAACTGTATCCTTTTTTGTTTTCTTTTGCTAAGCGGTTGATTTCTTCATTTGCATATGCTTTTGCTGCATCAGTGCTACTAAATGTTCCCGGCGCCACTGCCCCACCATTTGCTTCAGTAACTTCTTTTTTATCTTCTTTATTTGAAGTATTCGCCGTATTGTTTGTTGTATTATTGTTAGAGTTTTGTGTATTGTTTACGGCAGCGTTGTTACTTGCTGGTTTGTTATTTTCTGATTTAGCGCTGTTAGAAGATGATGAAGTATTTCCATTTTCTTTATTTTCTCTATATTTTTCTTCATCACTTTTTTCTTTAGTTTTAGATTTTGAGCTGTTTTTCTCTTTCTCTTTATCTTTTGATTTAGATGTCGATGTTGTTTCTTCGTCTTTTTTCTTACTAGAGCTATCACCACCAGTGAAATAGCTAATCCCTACGAATAACGCACTACATAAAAATATAGCTAATACTATTCCCCATAATACTTTCAGTAATCTATTGTCTTTCATGGTATTTCCCTCCTTTGTTTCTAATATATTATAATACTATTTCAGTTATATTTCCACTACTTTTTTAATTATTATTTATATATTTTTAACATACCCTTAACAATTCCTGATGAAATAACTTTTTTTAATTTTTTTTAATTTTTTCGTTTTTCGTGAAAAAATTCCCTATGTTTTTTCGATATATATAATGTCAGAGGCCAAAGACGAAAAATATTTAAACAAAAAGGAGATTCATATAATGAAATTACTAAAAAAAGTATTACACTTAAACTACAGTGAAGCTAAAGGTCAAAAACAGGTTATTAAAAGTTATCATTTCGATGTTAATCCAACTGCTAACGATGATACGTTAAAAGAGGTTGGAGAGGAATTAAAAAAATTAGTTTCTAAAACTATCGACACTGTGACTATCAACATTAAAGAACTTGTCTAATTTAGAAGGGAGATTATATTATGGAAAAAAAATTAAACATTTATTTCACAACTGAAAATAAAAAAACTTATCACATCGCGATTTCACATCCGAAAGATGATTTAAGTAAAGCTACTGTAGAGGCTGTTGCTCAAAAAATTGTTGAAACAAAAGTTTTAAACAATGAAAAACGTGTTTTATCAGCTTTTAAAAAAGCTACTTACGTCACTCGTGAAGCTAGCGAACTTCAATAATAGAAGGGAGGGAGGTGCGGTTTATACCGCACCTTTTTTATGGATATACTAAATTTTATTAATACTGTAGGTTTCCCTATTTTTGTTGCGGTATTTTTCTTATTAAAGTTGGATAATACTCTTCAAAGTATAGGTAAAAGTTTAACTGATCTCACACGTATTATAGAAACAAAGTTAAACCTAGATATTAAAAAGTAGAATTATATAAGGAGTAAATATTATGACAAGTCAACAAACAATGGTAAACTGGGCAAAAGATAATGTGTATAAATGGATTGATATGGATGGTATGTACGGTGCGCAATGCGTTGATCTTACTATGGCGTATGTAAAGAATTTCGCAGATTTTCAAATATACGGCAATGCCATCGATTACTTAACTAATCCTATTCCTCCTGGCTGGAGAAGATACTTTAAAGGAGACACTGATATTGCACCTGGGGATATAGCAATATGGCATTGGGGAGATTGGGATAGTTATGGCCATGTCGGTATTGTTATCGAGGTCAACAACGGACTTATAACTTCTGTAGAGCAGAACGTTGATGGAACACCTGAACGTGGAGGTATAGCTCGTATTATGAGTAGGGATGATACTTACCTTGCGGGGTTTATTAGACCTAGCTATGATTCTAGTGAAGAGTGGACCCGCGTACCTGAGAATGGACGTTTTACTGTAAATGTACCGTCTATCAATGTTAGGAATAAACCTAGCAAACTCGGAAAAGTAGTCAACACCTATTATAAGGGAGAAAAGGTATTTTATGACAGCTATGTTATCAAAGAAGGATTTGTTTGGATTAGTTATGTTTCTTATTCAAATGAGCGCCACTATATGGCAATAGGAACTCACGACGGTACACAGAGAACTAGCTGCTGGGGAGATTTCGATTAATTTCAAACATTTAAATAGAAGGGAGTGACTCTAAAATCATGATTTCGTGGAAATCGATTTTTTAGAGTCACCCCCTTTTTTATTCATTTTCTAATTATTTAACACGGATGTAAACTGCTCCGCTACCTACATTTGCAGTGTTAAGAGCTGTTTGGTTTCCTAACCATCCACCGTGGATAGCTTGTCCGTTACCTGCGTAAACTGCGATATGAGCTAATCCCATTCCACCGTTTGCATAGTAGATTAAGTCTCCTGGTTGAGCTTGAGATGCTGGAACTACAGTTCCTAGGCTCATGTATCCTGCTGGCCAGTCGTGGAAGTTGATTCCTACTGCTTTAAGAGCGTTTGTTACTAGCATTGTACAATCTTGGAAAACTCCTAATTGAGATAATGCTGCTTGGTAGATTGCTGCTCCTTTGTTTGAAGATGCAACTTGAGTTGTTGCTGCTGCAGCTGGTGCTGCTGCTTGGGCTGTTACCGTTGGAGCTGCTGTTGCAACTACTGGAGTAGCTGCTGGTTTATCCGCTACTTTTGCTACTGCTGGTGTAGCTGTAGCTGGTTTTGTTTCAGCTTTAACTTCTGCTTTTGGAGCTGCTACTTCTTTTTTAGCTTCTGCTGGCGCTGCTGGTGTAGCTGCTTTTCCTTCAACTTTCGCTGGAGCTGGAGTAGTCGCTGGTGCTACTGTTGGTGTAACTGCAGCTTTTGGAGCTACTGTTTGAACTGGGTCAACTTTTACTACTGTTTTTTCTGCAGTGTCTTCTACAACAGTTGCTTTTGGAACTGTTACTTCAGCAGTTTTTGCTGCACCTGCATCAACTTTTAATACTGTTCCTACATAAATTAAGTTAGGGTTTGAAAGATTGTTTAATTTAACTAGTTCGTCTACTGAAACTCCAAATCTGTCAGCAACTTTTCCTAAAGTATCTCCTAAAACTACTGTGTAGTATCCTTGTTCTTTAGCTTGAGCTACTTGAGCTACTGTTGTATTGTAAGTTAATTTATCTCCTGGGAAGATTAATGAACTTGTTAAGTTGTTATCTTGCATAAGTTGTTCAACGGTTGTACCGTTGTTTACTGCGATATCCCAAAGAGTATCACCTTTTTTTACTGTATATGTATCAGCGTCAGCGATTTGAGATAATCCAACACCTACTGTCGAAACGATTGCCGTTGCGGCTACTAATTTTTGTAATTTACTCATAATATTTTGATCTCCTTAAATTAGGTTCGAGTCAAGCGACTCATTTATCCATTTATAAATACTGTTTTATTTTCTAATCTTTAATTTCTTTTACTATTTCCTAAACTATAAACGTCATTGACTTCGTTCGGGCTACGACCGAACTTCTGTATAATCTTGACATACTACCATTATATGTGCGATTAGTAGTTTTTTCAAGCTTTGTAACAGTTTTGTAATAATAACGATAACTCTCTGTTACATTAGATTTATTTCGTAATCTTTAGGTCATTTTATAAGCAGTTTAATTGCATTTCAAACGTTTTTATAATATAGTAATTCTGTAATTTTTATTTTTTATCTGGGAGGTTTTATGACAGATTTTAATACAGCTAGTTCTGCGTTAAAGATGATTCTTGTCTTTTTAGAGGGGCTTCTTTCTTTTCTTTCACCTTGTGTAATACCAATACTACCAATTTATATCGGTATTCTTGCAGGAAAAAAAGAGATGAACGAACATGGAGAACTAACTTTTAACAAACGTAATACTATTACAAATACTCTTTCTTTTGTTTTGGGTATTTGCTCTACATTTTTTATCCTAGCATTTGCGACTAGTTTTATTAGTATTTTCTTAAATGAGAATATCAAAACTTTACAAATCGTCAGCGGTGTTTTAATTATCTTTATGGGATTATTACAACTTGGGGTATTTAAAATTGGATTTTTAAAACAGGAATTTTCAATAAAGAATAAGGTGAAGAGAAAAGGAAATAAAACTACTCCGATTCTTGCATTTTTAATGGGATTCACTTTTAGCTTTTCTTGGACACCTTGTATTGGACCTATCTTAGCGAGTGTTTTCTTATACGCTTCTAGCCACACTGGTGTCATGAGTTTCTTATTAATTTTTGCGTACTGCTTAGGGTTTATTTTACCATTTATCCTTGTTGCATTCTTCGCTTCAAAATTATTGAATCTATTCAAAAAACATACTAATATACTTAAATATACGCAAATCATCTCTGGTATTATCCTTATTTTAATCGGTATTTTAATACTAAGTGGATCATTTGTTACATTAACTCGTTATTTTTCATAAACTTGCTATTTAATTGGAGGAATTTAATATGAAAAAATTGTCTATACTTAGCACAACTCTTCTTAGCAGTGCTTTAATCTTGAGTGCATGTTCTAGCTCTACCGAGAAAAAGGAAGAGACTAACAAGCAAACTTCAACTACTTCATCTAGTGAAACTAAACCTACCCAAGCTTTTGACTTCACTGCGATGGATAAAGATGGAAAAACTGTAAAACTTAGTAATTTTAAAGGTAAAAAAGTCTATATAAATATGTGGGCTAGCTGGTGCGGTCCATGTATGAGAGAAATTCCAGAATTAGAAAAAGTATATCAAAAATACAAAAACAATAAAGACTATGTATTTTTATCAATGACTTCTCCTAATGATGCAGAATTCAAAAACCAAAGCCCTCAGGATAAAAGTAAAGATGTAATTCTAAAAAAAGCGAAAGAACTTGGTGCAACTTATCCTGTTCTTTTCGATGTTAACGACCGCTTCATCATAAACTACGCAATTCGTTCATTCCCTACTCACATTTTAATCAATAGTGACGGTACATTCGAGACTAGAATCGCTGGATCTGTAAATGAAGAAACCCTTACTAAAGAATTAGAAAAACTTAAATAATAAAAATATCCGAGTCTTTTAGTTATGCAGTCACCGTAGCTAACCTTATGGTTATTCATACAAATGTACTGTAAATAACTAGACTCGGATTTTTTTAACATATCCCCTATTTTTTATCATCTTTTTGCGTACTTTCCATCAACCACGCCTCTAAAATGCACTCATGAAGATCACCCTCTTCACTTTGGAAAATTGTAACATTCTTTTCTTTAAACAAATTAATTATCTTTTTGTTAATAACAATATTCTTCTCATTTTCTAATGACGAATAGCCAAAGTTAATCTCCGCTTCTACATCTTCAACATAATTTAACACGTCTATTTCCTCTAATCTTTTTAGTAAATACTCCTCTCTTTCTGGATAGTTGCGATTATATTCTCGCAGACTGTCATATACTCCGACATCAAGATTTTCATCAAAAATGTATTTGAAATCAGCATTTTGGATATTTGAAATAAATAGCCTAGATATTTTTTTAGAAATTGCTGAAGCTACTAGTGCTATCGCCGCACCTTGCCCCTTAGCAACTATATTGATTTCTAAATCTGGGCATTCTTTTACTAGAATATTCACTAAATCGATCGCATCTTGATAGGAATAGTTGTAATATAGCCCCTCTTGTTTATTATTTGTTAGAAATGGAAAATATATCGACGCTGGTTGTTTGTTTTCGCTTCTTCCTCTATCTCCTCTAACATGAAGTGTCGCTCCACAATAACCTAAAGCACAATATTTCATAAGTTTAATAGTATTATTCGGCACCTTTTCATAATCTGGTATCTCTAATATTATTCCTCTGGCTTTTGTTTTTTTTACGACAATTTCAGCATAAATTTTTGAATTATCTATTGCATTATATTCTATAGTTAAGTTTTGCAGCTCAGGATAGTCTTTTTCAATACTAACCTTATAATTTATTTTTCTTTCTTTTTCTAATCTCATTTTCTCGCCTTCTTAAAGCATATATCTACGTCAATTACATCGTATTTTTATCGCTACTTCCCTAACTCTCTTAAAACAAATTCATCGAAGAAATGTTCTTGGAGTACCTCGTGTTCAAATTTTCTATAGTGAATAATTTCTTTGTTCTTTAATGAATCCAATAATTTATCCTGGCATTTTTCAGGTGTTCTCACATTTAAGTGGGAATAGCCGTAATAAACTTTTGCTTCTACTTCTTTTGCATAATTTAGTATATCTATTTCGTTTAAACGACTTAACATATAATCTTCTTTTTCAGGGTAATTACGATTATAATCTCGAATAGCCTCATAAACTCCTACATCTGTATTTTCTTTAAAAATGGTTGGAAAATCGATGTTTTGAGCATTTGATATAAATAAGTTCGCTATATCTTTTGTTACTGCCGCCGCAACTAAGCCAGCACTTGCTCCTTGACCTATTGCTAGAACATTAATTTCTAACTCAGGGAATTCTTTTTTCAATACTGCTATTAAGTCTATTACGTCTTGATAGACAAAATTATAATACAACTCTTCGTTTTGGTTGTTCAAAAATGGGAAATATATCGAAGCTGCTTGTCTATTTTCACTTTGTCCTGCTTGCCCTCTCACATGTAACGAAGCCACCGCATAGTCTAGTATTGCGTATCGTCCTAGGTTCAAATAATCTTTTGGAAATGCCTTATAATCTGGTATTTCTACAAATATCCCTCTAGTTTTTCCTTTGGGAGTCATCACCTCTGTATAAATTCTTGAACCATCAACTGCTGTGTACGTTAATTCATAGTAATCCAACCTTGGATGTTTATCAGGAATTTTATTTAGATTGTATTCAAATTTTCTGTTTTTATCTAATTTCATCTCTTTTTATCCTCCTAACGAATCTTCTATATTTTAGTTTAATAGTCACTTCTTTTTTTTAATCTTCTAATAAAAATCTCGCTGTTTTAGTATTGAAATCTGGTATATTTTCGTGACCATACTTTTTGTATAAAATCATCTCTTTTTCACAAGATAAATTATTGTACACTGCAAATTGAGTTTCTATCGGGCATATAACATCAATATTACTAGCTCCAAATAGCACTTTTGCCTTTATTCTTTGAGCAAAGTTTTTTGCGTCTATATAGGATAATCTATCGAATAGTTTTTCGTCATTTTCTCCTGTTGTACTAAACCAACGTGAATAATAACGAATCCCCTCGTAAGCTACTAAATCTAAATCAAGATCATATACTTTTTTCATATCTGATAAAAACGGATAGAGAATCACACATTTTTTTATATCGTTTAATCCTGCACATATTGTTGCAAAACCACCGCCTTGTGAGCCACCTGCACAGTTTATATTATTCTCATCTATTCCTTCAATATCCTTTGCAATACGAATAAGTAAGCACATATCAAGAATATTTTTAACAAAAAGCATATTATCTAACTCGTCATCGACACCTGCGACGATATGACCAGCAACCGTAGTTCCTTGAATACCTCCTATGTCCTGACTTCTTCCACCTTGACCTCGAAAGTCCATCGCAAAGACCGCATATCCTAACGAGGCGTACGCTGTTTTTTCAAACCAATTTCGATTACACCCTGGATAACCATGAAAATAAAACAAGGCTGGTACTTTTTTATCACTCATAGGTTTTATAAATTTCGCATAGATACGTGCTCCATCATAACTTTTAAAATATAAATCGTAGTATTTCACTTCATCAAAATTCGAAAATTCCGTCTCTATCAATTCATAATCCAAAGGCACATTATTAATAAATTCTAACTTTCTATCCCAATATGAATCGAAGTCTAACGGTCTTTTCCAAGTTCCCAAATATTTAGTAATATCCATAAAATATCCTCCTTTTATTTTCATAATTAGTTTCTTCAGTTAAATTATACTCTCTTAATAAAAGTATCTCAATAACTACTTCTAATTTTTATATTTTTAGTACCCTTTTTTAGTCTTATCCCCTACCTAGAAAAAACAGCCCCTTTTGTATTAGGGCTGCTTTTTTGTTATATTTATACTTTAAGGGCTTAATTTATTATTTCACATCTTTTACGTATTCTTGATCTTTAGTGTGAATAGTAAGTCCAGTGATATTTTTAGTAGATTTGAAGAAGAAACTACAGATATAACCGAATACTAATGCACTTAAGAATGAGAATCCTGAGAAGATAAATGGACTTTGTTTAGCATAAGTTGTGAAGTCTTGGATGTACCAACATACAAGCCCTGCTACTAATAATCCTAATAATGCTCCAGCTCCGTTTGCACGTTTAGTGAAGATACCAAGTGCAAATGTACCAGCTAAAGGCACTCCTAGAAGTCCGATATATTTAAGGAATAAATCCCAAGTTTCTTTTTGGTTAGTGTTTACGAAGTATAATGCTGCGATTGTTCCTAATACCCCTGCTACAATGATGATAACACGAGCTAATAGAACGTCTTGTTTAGCATCTTTACTTAGTCCGAAGAAACGTTGTTTAATATCAACTGTGATACAAGCTGAAATTGAGTTTAAGCTTGATGCGATAGTTGATTGAGCAGCTGCTAAGATAGCTGCGATTACTAATCCAGCGATACCTGCTGGTAATGCTGTTAAGATGAAGTAAGGTACTAAAGCTGTTGTGTTAGCTGCTTTACCTACTACTTCAGCGTTCATGAAGTCTGGTAATTTAGTTACAGCGTGGCTACCTTTGTAGAAGCTGTAAAGAACTGTTCCCATTCCGTAGAAAATTGGAATAGAGATGAATGCTAATAATCCGTTTGTCCAAAGTGATTTATTAGTTTCTTCAACTGATTCTGTTGTGCTATAACGTTGTACTACGTCTTGAGAAGCAGTATATTGTTGTAAACTGTTAAATACTGATCCAATGAAGATAATTGGAATAGTAGATGCAGTTAATGACCAGTTAAATTTCTCAGCAGTTATAATTTTACCATTAGCTAAAGCGTCATGAGTGATGTGTCCGAATCCACCTACTTCGTATGCTCCTAAGATGATTACTAAAACAGCTCCTCCAAGTAAAATAATACCTTGGATAACGTCTGTCCAGATAACCCCTTCAACCCCTCCTAAGAATGAGTAAACTACGCAAAGCAATCCGATTACCGCACATACTAAGAATGGGTTAAGTGTTGATACCGATGTAATGGCAACTGTTGGTAAATAAATAACGATAGCTACACGTCCGATATGGAATAGTGAGAATAACACACTTCCTACTACACGAACACTAGGATTGAAACGTTCTTCTAAATATTCATACGCTGTAGTTACATTTAGTTTTCTAAAGAATGGAACATAGTAGTGGATTAAGATAGGAATAATTGCGATAATTGAAAAGTTCCCAGCTGCATATGTCCAGTCTCCGTTGAATGCTTTTTCCGGTGTAGCCATAAATGTAATGGCTGATAATGTTGTTGCATAAATCGAGAATCCTACTGCCCAAGATGGAATGTTCCCTCCGGCTTTGAAGAATTCATCCGTGCTTTCACCTGCTTTTTTAGTGAAATACACCCCAATTGCTAGCATAGCTATTAAGTAAACTCCTAATACTATACTGTTAAGTGTACCAAATCCTACTTTGTCCATGGTACTCCCCTCCTATTTTGTTGTTTTTGTTTAATAATATTTTTTTATTATGGAAAGATTTCTCTATTTAGGAAAGAGGAGAGATTCTCCTCTTCCTATTCCCCTAAATTTAGTCCGTAGTTATTCGTTTTTTACTCCGTGATTATTAAAAATTATAGGTCGTAATCTTTTACAAGTTTTTCAACTTCTGCTAATTTAGCTGGGTCGAATGATTTCATAGGTTTTTTACATGTTCCTGCATCAATACCTTTAACTTTTAAGATTTCTTTAAGAGTTTGGTATAATCCTAATTCTAATACTTTTTCGATTACATCATTTGCTTTGTGTTGAAGTTCATAAGCTTCTGCAACTTTTCCTTCTTTAGCAAGTCTGAAAATTTCTTTACTTCTTTGTCCGTTAACGTTGTATGTTGAACCGATAGCTCCATCTACTCCAGTAATAGCAGCTTGAACTAACATTTCATCAAATCCAGACCAGATTAGTTTATCAGGGAAACGTTTTCTGAATCTTTCTAATTGATAGAAATCAGCTGCAGTGTATTTAACACCGATAACTTTTTCATCTTCGAATAATTCAGCGAATTGATCTAAGCTGATTTTAACCCCTGTTAAGAATGGGATGTAGTAAAGAATCATGCTGTTATCTGTAGCATCGATAATTGTTTTGTAGTAGTGTTTGATTTCGTTGAATGATAGTGGGTAGTAGAATGGTGTAACAGCTGATAATGAGTCATATCCTAATTCTGTAGCGTATTTAGCTAATTCTACAGCTTCGTTTAAGTCTAGTGAACCTACTTGAGCAATAAGTTTAACTCTATCTCCAACTACATCTTTTACTAATTTAAAGATTTGTTTCTTTTGAGCAGTGTTTAATAAGAAGTTTTCCCCACTACTTCCGTTTACGTATAGACCATCAACTTTACTTACGTTGATATTGTGTTCTATAACTTGTTTTAACCCCTCTTCTTTAACTTCACCATTTTCGTCAAATGGAATAAGTAAAGCCGAATAAATTCCTTTTAAATCTTTCATTATAATAACCTCCGTTATTTGTTTTTTTATTTTTTAAATTTCGTGTATTTATTTAACACATTAAATTTTAGTACACTTATATTGTAAAACGTTTTCCGATATTTGTCAATAGGAAAAATGATTTTTTTTATTTTTTTGAAAACCTTTTAAATGTTGCCGTTATTAATGTGTCTATTAATGTTTTACAACTTACCTCTTTTCCTTTGTATTATCACGATTTTTAAGCTGTTTGTCTATACCACCTTTTCCTATTTAATACATTAAAAGTATCTAATTAAATAAAAATAAGTAGATTGACATAATCTTACAATCTACTTATTTATTGTTATTTTATCTATCGTAACTTCCTATTAAAAACATATTTCCTTCTAGTATATAGCTATCGCACTCAGTTGTTAATATGAAACTATCTCCCTTTTTAACATTGTGTTTAATCCCCTCTATTACAACACTTCCATGACCTTCAAGAACTGTAAATAGGTTTCCTGTTTTATTTTTTTCTATAACAATCTGTTCTAGTACATTTATTTTGAAGACTGAAAAATACTTCTCATCTACTAGGTAAATTATAGTTGATTTTCCTACTTTTTCTTCTTTTGGATTAGTCGCTACTTTTTCAAATGGAACTTTTGTTACGTCTTTTGTTTTCTCTATATGTAATTCTCTCTTATTTCCATCTTTGTCTACACGATCATAATCATAAACTCTATATGTTGTATCTGAATTTTGTTGAACTTCGTATATAAGAATACCCTCTCCTATAGCGTGAAGCGTACCTGCTGGTATGTAGAAGAAATCTCCCGCTTGAACTTTCTCTTCAATAAATAATTCATCCCATTGTTCAGCGTCTATCTTACTATTGAATTCTTCATGTGTTTTTGCAGTATGTCCATATACTAACTTCGCATCTTCTTTAGCATCTAGTACGTACCAACATTCTGTTTTTCCTAGCTCTCCATTTTCATTTACCTTCGCATAGTCATCTTCTGGATGAACTTGAACAGATAAGTTATCACTTGCATCCAAAATTTTTATTAATAATGGAAACTTGTCATAAATTTTTTCGGTAAATAATGTAGGATGTTTTTCGTATGCTTCTTTCAGTGTTAAACCAGCTAGTGAACCGTTGGTAATTTTTGAACTACCATTATCATGAGCTGCAATAACCCACGCTTCCCCTATATTCCCTTGTGGAATTGAAAAATCAAATTTTTCTAAATTACGACCTCCCCATATTCTTTCGCAAAATACAGGTTCTAAAAATACTATTTTATCCATTTTCTCCTCCATAAATTTTAATAAATACATATTCATTATACACCAATTAGTATTCTTTATATAGTAAATAAGTTGTAATTTTTTTTCAGGAAATTGTTTTCAAAAAATTAATTTTATGGTAATATATCGTTGTATAGAAATTTAGAAAATAACAAAATTAAAGATATTGAATCTTAATTTAGAAAGTAGGTATATTATGTTATTAGGTATTGATATTGGTGGTACAAGTATAAAATTTGCTATTTTTGATGACAATCATAAGATTGTACATTATGAAACTTGTAAAACACCTGACAATGTTACTGTAAAAATCACTGACGAGATGTTTAGAATCGCTAGTAAAATCCGAGAAACTTACAACTTCACTGCTGCTGGTATCTCTGCAGCTGGTGTTATTGACAATGTTCACATGGAAGTAATCCGTTCTGCTCCAACTATTAAAAACTATCTTGGAACTAACTTTAAACGTGATTTCGGGGATAGACTAGGTATTCCTGTTTACGCTGATAACGATGTAAACTGTGCTTTACTTGGTGAACAATGGCTTGGTGGTGCTAAAGGGTTAGATGAAGTATTCTGTATGGCATTAGGAACTGGAATCGGTGGTGCTTACTATCTAAACAGTCTACCTTTCGGATCTAACTTCGGTGTAGGGGAAATTGGACAATCTGTTTATGATTTCGATACTAAAACTACTTATGAACAACGTGCTTCTACTATCGCATTAGATAGAAAAATTAAGGCTGAGATGTATGAAGGGTTAAGTGTTATCGAATTCTTCGATCTTTGCAAACGTGAAGATACTAGTGCCTTAAAAGTGCTAGATGCGTGGTTATTCGAGCTTGCTCGTGGTATTGTTAACTTACTATGTATCTTAGATCCTAAATACATCGTAATCGGTGGGGCCGTTTCTGCTCAAGGTGATTATTTATTAAATAAACTTGAAGCTAAGGTTCGTGAACTTCACCCAATCGAAAATAACCAAACTAAATTCCTAGCAGCTAAACTTGGAAATGATGCTGCTCTTTATGGAGCTATTAGCCCATTTGTAGAAAAATAGAATGTTAAAAAGAATTGCTTCGGCAGTTCTTTTTATTTTCTCACATATAATAAGCTACTTTTTACCGACATCATAATTAATAGCTTCGTTCTATTTGTAATCGTTTAATTTTTTTTACAAATTTCTAATTTTTTTCTTTACAAAATTCTGCTTTAATGATAATATAAATTTAAATTAACACATTAAATTTTAATAAACATATTTTTATAAATTATTAGTCAGGGAGGGATCAACTTGAAAAAATACGAAAAGATTATTAATGACATCATCTTAAAGATACAAACCGGTATTTTTAAAGAAGGTGAACAACTCTACACAGAAAAAGAGATAAAAGAAATATATAATGTTAGTAGTACTACTGCCGTACGTGTACTTAACGAACTTGAAACTGCAGGATATATTTTTAGGATTCAAGGTAAGGGAAGTTTCGTAAATAAGACTTTAGTTAATAAGAAAGTTTTAGTCACAGAAAATAATAACTTCCATAAACACTTTAAAGAATCAGTGTCTGAACACGCTGAGGTTGTCGAAGCTGAAATTATTCAAGATAAAGAACTTTGTAATAAATTAAAATTAAAAAATCAAAAACTTCTGAAAGTTGCTCGTATTAAATATATCGGTAATATTGTTTGGGCTCATCAAACTAACTATATCCCGCTTAAATATTTACCTGATGTTAATATTAACGACATCGACAGTTTTAAAGAGCTTGCTACTATGATTAGAAAAAAATATCGTATTGATATTCACCAAGAAAAATCTGAAAAAACTATGCAAGTTATAGTTGATACTCCTGAAGAAATCGCTAAGTATATCTCAGACGAACCGTGTTTTGAGTTCGATAGGTACACTTACTTTGCAGATGGTAAAATTTTTGAATATGTAAAAATATATATAAATTACAAATACTATAGCTTAACCATTAAAGATTAAGCTCTGATTGGAGTTAACTATGAATAAAAAAGAAAAAATCTTAAACCAAATTAAAGGCGGAATTATCGTTTCTTGTCAGGCTTTACCAGGTGAACCACTATATGTTGAAGATGGTGGCATCATGAAACTTATGGCTCTTGCGGCTAAACAAGCTGGAGCTGTTGGTATTCGTGCTCAAGGTGTTACTGATATTATTCAAATTAAAGAAACAGTAGATCTACCGGTTATCGGAATTATTAAACAAAGTTACGAGGGTATGTCTCAATTTATCACAGCTACTATGAAAGAAGTAGATGCACTTGTAGCAACAGGTTGTGAAATAATCGCCTTAGATTGCACTTTACGTCCTCGTTTTGATGGAACAACAATTAATGATTTTGTTGCTGAAATCAAATCTAAGTATCCTGATATTGTTTTAATGGCAGATATCGCAACTTTTGAAGAAGGTGTAAATGCAGCTAACATAGGGATTGACTTTGTCGGTACTACTTTAAGTGGTTATACTGAAAACACTAAAGATAGACCAAATGAGGTGGATTTAGACCTTATTAAAAAATTATCTGAAACTATTTCTGTTCCAATCATCGCAGAAGGTCGTATCCACTACCCTGAGAATGCTAAAGCGGCTTATAATGCTGGGGCTTTCAGTGTAGTAGTAGGTGGAGCTATCACTCGACCTAAAGAAATAGCAGCTAGATTTATCGATGCAGTGAAATAAATAAAAAGTTCTAATTGACAGTTGATCAATTAGAACTTTTCTTTATATTACTTTTCCCAAGCACGTCCATCGATGTAACTTGATTTTCTGTAATTTTCTTTCATCGGTTTTACCGGCATTATTATCGATAACAGTATATATATCAATATTGGGCTACCGAACGAGAAAATACTCGCTAATAAGAATAGCACTCTTAAGAAACTAGCGCTTATTCCAAATCTTTCACTTAAACCACTACATACTCCAGAGATTACAGCTCCATTGTATGATTTATACATCTTTTTATCTTCTAAAAAATTAAGAAATTTATTCCAAATTTTATTTAATCCATCTATCATAATAAATTCCTCCTGACTTTATTGTTGATATTTTATTATTCTGACTTTATAAATATTATATCACATTTCTATGATATATATTAACTATTGTACTCAGGTGACTTTAAACTAAGTTTATATTATAAGATTTTTAATAAATATCTTAAAAATGACATTAACAGTGAAATTCTTATCAAACATAAAAAACAAATCGTTTGCGTATATATGAATCCACTAAAGATTTCATCAATATTTTTCGCCAAGAGCACCAAAAATTATTCTTATGATTCAATTATTCTAAAAAATTTCAATTGCCATTTTTGTGCTTCTAGAGCTGTTTTATTTAAATCCGTACACCAAGATGGATAAAATCTCATAGCCATTTTTCCTTTGCTGTCTTTTGTCGAGAGAATTTTTTTACGGATAGCCTCATCATTTGGAATAATAAAAAGTCCTCTTTTATCGTTATCGATCACAACAATAACGAGTTCATTCCCTAGATCTTCATTAGTATATGGAATGTTTTTATTTCTTGAGTCTTTTTTCCAAAAGACAGTAAAATATCCTTCTTTTTTTGGTGTTTTTTTTTGCCAAGCGACATCTTTTATAGCCTTGCTCTTCCTTTATTTTGATAAGGGTACCTTCGTATTTTTCATTCCACTTTTCTTTAGTGAACTCAAAATTACCATAAAACTCATTTAGAACCTCAAGTATTTTCATTATGACGTATGCCCCCCTTAACAAAATTTTTTTCATTTGAATTACTACATACCCCAGGTATAATAACCCCCTCGTATGATTTATTATCTTTTTATCTTCTAAAAACTTGATTCATATTTTATTATTCTGATTTTATAAATATTATATCATATTTATATGCTATATGTTACTTCTTGTACTAAGGTGACTCTAATATAAGTTTATATTATAAGATTTTTAATAAATATCTCCAAAACCATATTATCTGTGAAATACTTATCTTAAAAAATAAAAGAACACTCCGAAGAATGTTCTTTTACTTTTTGACAGGAGTCTTAAAGGATGGACGGCGTACCCATCATCTCAGGTACTCTATAAAAGAGTGTGTAGAGAGCCTTTTCTACTTCAATAATGAAAATGATAAAATAAGAATGTACAGTTTTGATAAAATAAAAATGTACAAATAG
>NZ_CAURMG010000026.1:0-23591 GCF_963525875.1 uncultured Gemella sp.
AAACTTCTCAGATAAGAATAAGGAATATATTAAGAACCTTTATGATAAATTCAATTTAGATTCTGTATTTGGAAGAAAAGAAGTGATGGAAGTTACAAAACTAAAAACATCAAGAGCATCAGAAATAATCAAAGAAATGCTAGTACACCACATTATCGAAAAAGTAGAAGGTCAAGGAAAAGGAAAATATAAATTTAGAATAGAGATAAATTAATAGAACTTACAAAATGATAAAAATAAACGAATTCGAAGCAAGGAGAAATCTTTGTTTCGAGTTTTTGTATTAAAATGTAAAAGCTGGACTTTCGTAGATAAAAAAGTGGACATTGGAAAATAAAACTGTACTTTGATAGTTAAAGGAGCGGACATTGGAAAAAAACTGTACTTTGATAGTTAAAGGAGCGGACATTGGAAAATAAAACTGTACTTTCATGGTTGAAAAAGTGGAAATTGGGGAGTAAGATTGTACTTTAGTAGCTAGAAGAGTAGATAATTGAAAATATTCAATCAATGAAGTATATATTTTTAGAAATGTGAGTAATACTATTGACATACGTATAAATACGTAGTATAGTTAAAGTGTCAGGAGGTTAATATTATGCCGATGACACAAGAAGAGATGGTTAAACTGTTGAAAAAGTACGGTTTTACTTTATGTAAAGGCGGAAAAGGATCTCATATAAAAATGAATAAACCTGGACAGAAAAGACCAATCATTATCCCTAAAGGTGAATTGAATAAATTCACAGAGAAGGGAATATTAAAGGATGCTGGATTATTATAATCCAGCTCCGTATTAATGAGGTGATATAATGTTAGTAAGTTATCCAGCTATTTTCTATTTTAATAAAGAAAATGAAGAAAAAGAGATTTTTAATGTATATTTTCCAGATTTGAAAGGAAGTGGGACACAGGGGATAGGTATAGCAGAATCAATGAGTATGGCATCAGACTATTTGGGATTAGCTCTTAGTGATTGTTTGGAAGATGGAGAAAGATTACCTAAGTCGAGTAATATAAATGACTTGTCAATAGAAGATGATTTTCCTTTTAAAGATGATGCTGAGATGAAGGATTATTATGTTCTTAATAAATCATTTGTTTCAATGGTTGTAGTGGATTTGAGAGAATATTTAGATAGTAGCACGTTAATAAAAAAAACATTATCTATTCCTAAATGGGCTAATGATGTTGCAGTAAAATATAATATTAATTTTTCACAATTATTAACGAATGCTATAGCAGAAGAAACTATTAAGTATAAGTAGAAAATATGAGATTGCAATTCTTGAAATGTTTTATAACTTAAATCTAAAAAATAGTTTGAAATGTAGAGAAAAATATTAAATAAAGATGTACCCAAAAATAGAGTTTTTAATCATAATTTTTAGTACATCTTTTTTATATGGGAGTGACTCAAAAATCGTGATTTCGTAGAAATCGATTTTGTCGAGTCACCCCCGCAAAGTTTATTAGATATCTAAAAAGCTTTTATAAAGCGAATTTAGATATCAATAAACCACTGCGTCTATGAGTCATCATATACACTTTTTTAAAAATTAGGACTTTTGGATCAGTCGCTTCTTCACAAACTTAACAATTTCAGAAATAGCTTTTGATGCTTTCTGGAATTGGGAAAGAAGGGTATGTGAGGTTTAAGTTTTTACCGATTTCGAATTCAGTCTTAACATTCGCTTCACGAAGTTTTTAAGCTAATAATGCTATGTCAGGATTTAGGAGTTCACGAGTTCCTGAGAACGACAATACTTTTGGTGAATTTTTGATCTTACCGTATAATGGAGAAACCTAGATACCCAGCATAGCTACCGATTAGGACAGGTAATGTTGCGACAAGCGAAGATACTGAAACAACTTTTTTATTAAATTTTCCCATTTTAATCTCCTCTTATTTACATAGATGTAAGTGTATTATCTATTTACTATTATAGAGTATCAGTAACTAAAGTGATCGTAAAAATAAAAATCTGAAGAAATGGAATAAGGAAAAATTGAAAGTTGGAAGTAGACTTCCAATTAATGGTAAAAATTAAGAAAGTTGGAAGTCTACTTCCAATAAAATTTTAAGTTTCGTAAAAAACATTGTAATATTTATATTATTAAATAAAAAAATAGGAGTTCCCTTAAAATCAAATCTGTTAAGGGACTCCTGAAAGTTTATTATTTAGTTGGTGTTATCTGATTAAATAGTAATTATTAATAAAAGCATTCACGATATCACGAAGTTGTTCTGATGATAATCTTTTTATAGATGGAACAGAAATAGTCGCCAGCTCTACTAAATTATCAATATGTTTTTCCGTAAAGTCTTCTTGGTTAATATTCTCAGTGTTATGTGAAAATAGGATGAATAATTTACCGATTTCCTCGTGTTCTACACCTTTCGTATCACATGCTAAATGGAATGAAGGTTCTTCATTAAATCTATCTTTTAAATATTCATTCACTTCGTATAAAGCTGATTTCATAATAAAGTGACTAGAAAGGAAAGCAGGATCTTCAGAATATTTCTTTTGTTTCACGTCAAAAGGAAGACCGCCTTCATTAACAGCTTTTGCTAAAAATATATTAATTGCAGTTTCTATATTTAATCCAAGGCTAGAGAATACAGCTTCAGCCTCTTTTTTTATATTATCGTCAATAGTTAAAACAATTTTTGATTCACTCATTTATAAACACTCCTCATTTTTAAGTTTATTTTATCGTAGAATAAGTTATTTTACAAGAGGTATTTAGACGAAATGATAAAGAAAATAGAAATAACAATAAAATTCAAACAGAATTGAATATAGTATCAGAAAAATCCATATTAAGTGTGGTATAATAATACTTAGCAACAAACGTGATTAATAGTATGGAGAGGATTTTTATGAAATTAGAATTATTACAGAAAGCGATAGAAGAAGAGAAAAATGTATTTTCAGAAGTTAATAATGCAGCATATAGTTTAGAACCTGTGTCAGAAGAAAGATTGGTAGAAATCGCAAAAGAGGTAAATGAACAGTTAGGATATCAACTGTACGATAAACTAGATAGGGAAAGTTTAATAGCGGACTTCTCAACTACATCAAAAAAACTATATAAACATACTCTAGAGAAGTCAAAATTTCTAAATGACAGACTAGAAAAAGCATTAATAGAGCATAGTGATGACATACTACTAGATGTAGTAAAAGCACACGAGAACTTCGATTCAATGGAAACATACGAATTATACACACTAGCATTCGAAGTAAATGAAAAACTAGGATATAGATTATTCAGAGATATTTATTCATACAGCTTAAGACGTGACTTCGAAAAAGTAGCAAAAGCAGTAGAAACATACAAAAAAGAAGGTAAAATAACGAAGTTTATGAAGTAGGAAGTTTGGTAGAGGTACTGAAAAACAGGATAAAAGCATTACGAAATTATTTTATAATTATAAAAATTAATATCATATTCAAATTAAAAAATTAATGGGGAATAAATTATGCTTATATTGAAAAAGATTAATAGAAATAATATAGGGGAGATTCTAAAATTAGAGGTTTTTGATAATCAGAAAAGTTTTGTAGCTACAAATAATAGTAGTATCATAGAAGCGTATATAGTAATTACTGAGAATAATGATGTATTTACATTTGGTATTTATAAAGATGATACACCTATTGGTTTTCTAATGATAGGGTTTGATGTGAATTCAGATGATGAATGTGCTCCAAGAATAGCTAAAGGAAATTATAATATATGGCGTCTTATGATAGATAAAAAATTCCAAGGGAGAGGATTTGGTAAAAAAGCAATGGATTTAGCTTTAGAATTTATTAATACATTTCCTTGTGGAACAGCAAAATATTGTTGGTTATCATATAAGAGTGATAATGCTGTAGCACGATAACTCTATAAGTCAGCTGGTTTTGTAGAAACTGATGAAAAAGACGGTGAAGAGATAGTAGCTATTATGAAGTTATAGAAGAGATAACTCTTTTCTTAGTTATCTAATACTTAAGACATAAAATAGTTTTAAGAAGATAGAAAAAATAGATATTTAAGTATCGAAAAGTTAAAAAGTAAATGTTAATATCAGGAATAAGATGTCTATTTTGTAAAGGTGACACGAAAATATTTATTACAAAAAACATTTTTTTAATCGGTAATAGCCCTCCAAAATTTGTCAAAATTTTGGGGGCTATTACTACATTACGGTTCATATTTCAAGATCCTTTTCACTTTTAGTATAAAATATGGAGGGATTCTATGAACTACAAACAAATAAGAAATACATTGGAACAAGTGGCAAATGAAAATAATGGAGATTTTGCTAAGTCATTAATTAGATTTGAAAAAAGGTATTAATGATAAAGTTGCATTGGATAAGTTATACTAGAAATATATGTAAAATTATAGTATGAGATTATAGAAAGATGAATTTGATTAAAATTGATTGATGAACATAGAGAAGATTAGAAAAATAAAGAAAGTGTATTAATAGAAAGGAAGATAATGAACTGGTGAATATTGTTGGGAATAATGTGCGTGAAATTGAAACAATTTAAAGAGAATAAAAGAATGAAGAAACCTTAAAAATAGTTAATTTTTCGGTTGTATCTAAAGTTGATGTGGAAAATAAGATTTATAAAAGTTTATGTATGTAAGGGACATTTCGAATGCCTTTAAGCAAGATGATTTTATAAAACTATTTGGTCAGGTAAGAACACCTATTGACGATGACGGAAAGGAACATTCTAATCTTAGAATCCTAACGTTTAAGCTTTTAAAATTAAAGTAACAGATGAAGAAATAAGAAGAAATGAAAGAATCTGTACTTTAAGCAATAAAGAAATATTAAGCTGAAGAAAAAGAAAAGTTTATAGAGAAGAATGTAGCTTCGAAAGAAGCTGAGAGATAGCATATGTTAAGTGGTTTCGGACTGTACAGATTATTATTTAGTGGAAAAACAGTTCGAGAAAAAAGAAGATAATACTACAAAAAGTTCTAATATTATGTTATAATGGGAATAAAATAACATTAAAATGGATAAGATTGGAAGGTAATCATGTCTAAACTAAGCTATAAAAAATTATTTAAGAAATTAATAGATGTAGAAATGAAAAATATTGAGCTTATGGAAAAAGCTAAAGTGAGTAAAAGTACATTCTACAAAATAAAAAATGGTGAAAATGTTACTACTGATGTATTGATTAGGATATGTGATGTATTGAAATGTGATATTTCGGAGATTGTCGAGTATGTAAGTATTGAAGATGGAGGGAAAACGGGTGTCTAAATTTACAGTTTTAGATTTATTTTCAGGAGCTGGTGGGTTATCCAAAGGATTTTTAGATGCTGGTTTTGATGTTTTACTAGGAGTAGATAATGATAACGCGGCTTTAAGCACTTTTGAGTTAAATCATAATGGAGCAAAGGCACTATCTTTGGATTTGTCTGATAAAAAGGTATTTAAAGATATAGAAAATATCATTGGGAATAGAGAGCTAGATGTAATTGTTGCCGGACCGCCATGCCAAGGGTTTTCTTTAAGTGGTCCTAGAAATTTTGATGATGAGAGAAATAAATTATATTTAGCAGTAATTAAAACAGTAAAAACTTTTAAACCTAAGGCGTTTATTATAGAAAATGTGCCTGGAATGGCAACGTTGTATAACGGAGAAATAAAGGACGAAATATTGAAACGTTTTAAAAAGATGGGATATAACATCAGTTGTAAAATTCTATGTGCTGCTGACTATGGAGTTCCTCAAATGAGAAGAAGACTTATATTTATGGGAGTTAGGAAAGATATCGGAGAACCCCATTTTCCAAATCCGACCTATGATGAGAAAAACTATATAACATGTAGAGATGCAATTAGTGATTTACCATCAAGAGAGTCTGAATTGGGTGAAAATACCGATATATATATTGATCTTCCAAAGACTAAGTATCAAATTAAAATGAGGGGAAAATGTAAAGTTCTAAGTAATCATGTAGGCACGAATCATACTACACTCGTAAGAGAAACAATTGCATTAGTTCCTGAAGGAGGTAATTATAAAGATTTACCTGAAGGATGGGGTGAGAGCCGAAAATTTAATGAGGCTTGGACTAGATATGATGGGAATAAACCATCGAAGACTATTGATACAGGACACCGAAATCACTTTCATTATAAGTACAATAGAGTACCTACAGTGCGAGAAAATGCCAGGTTACAATCTTTTCCTGATGACTTTGTATTTTTAGGTACAAAAACTCAGCAATATAGACAAGTAGGAAATGCGGTGCCACCATTATTAGGGTTTGCGTTAGCAAATGAGTTGATAAAAATACTAGAGAAAGAGTTTAAATAATGAGTAAAAATACAAATAAAATAAAATCAATAGATTTATTTGCTGGTTGTGGTGGTTTAATGGATGGTTTTGAGCAATCTGGGTTTTATAAGACTTTAGCTGCTGTAGAATGGGAAAAAGCACCTTGCGAAAATTTAAAGATTAGACTTAAAGATAAATGGAAATATCATAATTCAGAAGAAATTGTAATGCAATTTGATATACAAAGGACAGATGAACTCTTTGAAGGATGGAATGAGGACAAGTATGGAACTTCAAAAGGGTTAGATTATATAGTTAATAAAAATAGTGGGATTGATGTAATAATTGGAGGTCCGCCATGTCAAGCTTATTCTATAGCAGGAAGAGTTAGAGATGAAAATGGCATGAAAGATGACTATAGAAACTATTTATTTGAAAGTTACTTGAAAGTAGTAAAAAAGTATAGCCCGAAATTGTTTGTATTTGAGAATGTTCCAGGGTTGTTAAGTGCGAAACCAGGAGATAGAAATATTGTAGACATTATAAAAGAGCAATTTGAAGAAGCCGGTTATTCTATTTTAGAAGATTTAAAGAATGCAATCATTGACTTTACTGAATATGGAGTTCCACAAAATAGAAAAAGAATAATTATAGTTGGATTAAATAAATCATATTTTTATAATAGTGATGAAATTTTGAAAGAATTTTACGAAACAATATTACCGAAGTATAAATGGACTAGAAAAACAACTGTAAAAGATGCAATAAGTGATTTACCTAAGCTTTTTCCATTGAATCATGACATAAAATTTAATGGAAGGAGAACATCATATACTTTGCCAGAACCTTTTATACAAAATCATGTTGCTAGGTGGCATAGTGAAAGAGATAAAAAGGTTTTTGAGCTTTTAACAACAGATATAGAAAGTGGTAGAAATGAATATGTTTCTACCGAAAAACTCAAAGAATTATATATGCAAATTACAGGAAAAAATTCAAATGTACATAAGTATTATGTGCTGCGTTGGGACAAACCAAGTAACTTAATACCGGCTCATTTATATAAAGATGGATTAAGACATATTCACCCAGATTCTAGCCAATTAAGAACATTGACTGTTCGTGAAGCTGCAAGGTTACAAACTTTTCCTGATGATTATATTTTTTATGGTAGCAATACGGAAACATACAAGATGATAGGGAATGCTGTTCCACCGTTGTTTTCAAAAAAATTAGCGTTAGCATTGAAAGAGTTTTTAGATAAATATGATCAGGGAGGTAAATGATGGCATACACAGCTAAAGATGCGGTTCAAACATTTTTGAACTATATAAACTTGAAAAAAAATTTTGAGTTTATTCCTGAAACTAGTAATAGAGGTTTGATTTTAGACAAGGATGATGAAAAAGTAGTAATATTTGTTTATCCAATTAGCCATAAAGCAGATGATTCAAAAAACTTTTTTGATACAAGAGATAGTGGTGCAAAAGAACGTGGAGTTGCCTGGAAATATGCACTTGAAGAAGATTTGAAATACTTTTGTGTGGCTGTTCATGATAAAGTAGACAGATATAAAGATTATATTTTCAGCTTGGAATCAAATGAGTCAATTATAGCAACAGTTTCTGGAACTCTTGGGGGAAAAAGAAGTGGTACAGGCACTCAAGTTGTCATTCCGAATGATTTTGCTCCTAAAAAAAATATTGAGAGAATTAAGACTAGAAATAATTTCTATATAACGGCTGTTCATAAAGATGCATTCTTTAACTATTTAAAGGTGTTTGATAATAGACCGTATACTCATGAGTATGATATAGAAATCTTAAAAAGTTTCTCGCAAATTGAACCATATTATGAAAAATTTGATTTATCAGAAGAATTCACTAGATACTTGGGAACTGATGATGAATCTACAACAATAGTGGGCTCTCTTAGAGGAAAGCTTTTTAATAAAATTAAAAAAGAAATAGGAGATATTGATATTTATAGTATCTCAAGCATAGATAAGTTGTCTGGGATTATAAAAAAACTAAATAGTTCTTATAACTATAAAGAAATTAATAAAAAATCTCAAGGGAAAATTGACTATGCATTAATTATGTATAAGAAATTCCTGAATTGGAGAAATAAACAACATCAAAGGATATTCTTTGGTGCTCCTGGTACTGGGAAGAGTTATGAATTAAACAAAGAGGCAAAAGAATACTTTGGAAATAATTATGAACGTGTAACTTTTCATCCAAATTATATGTATGGAAATTTTGTCGGTGCCTTCAAACCATTTCCTAAAGTTTTAAAAAATAGTGATGGAACTGTAAAGAAAGATGAAGATGGAAATATTCAAGAATCGATAACGTATGAGTATATCCCTGGTGTCCTTATGAGACAACTAGTTAAAGCTTTAAAATGTCCAACACAGGATTATTTGCTTTTAATAGAAGAAATAAATAGAGCGAATGTTGCTGCTGTATTTGGTGATGTTTTTCAATTATTAGATAGAGATGTATCTGGGGAGAGTGAGTATTTTATTGCAACATCAAAGGAACTACAAGAATTTTTAAAAAAAGAATTTACCGATTGTGAATTAGAAAAAAAAGTCAAAGAAAAATTAGGCGAAGACTTTGGAAGATTGTATTTACCAAATAATCTATATATTTGGGCAACAATGAATAGTGCTGATCAAGGGGTTATGCCTATGGATACAGCATTTAGAAGAAGATGGGAATTTAGATATTTAGGAATTGATGATGCAGCTGAGTCAAATAAAGAAGATTTTGAAAGATATAAATTCAAAATAAATTCTTCTGAAGTGGTTAATTGGGATTTGTATAGAAGAGAGTTAAATAAGAAGTTGTCTTCGCTAAACATTCCTGAGGATAAATTGATTGGGCCGTATTTTGTATCCAAAGCGACTTTAGAAGATTCTGATTTAGATAGATTGACAGAAACTATTAAGAATAAAGTTTTGATGTATTTATATGAAGATGCAGCTAAAGCATATAGACCATTGTTGTTTGCAGAAGGTAAATATGCTACTTACTCAAGTGTTTGCAAACATTTTGATGATAATGCCTTGAACCTATTTAAGGGGAATATTGAAATAGAAACTCAATTAATTGAGACGAACCAAGTATACGATTCCAGTAAAAAAGATAAAGTATCTATTGTTGCAGAAAATAAGGTAAAGTATGAATCTTAGTGTAGGGGGAATTTATGTATATAGCAACAATGCAAGAATTAAAGCCATATTCGTTTTTCGACTTACAAAATGAATTTAATGCGAGTGAAGAAGAACTAAAGAACATATTAAAGTCTCTATCTTTGATGAATATTGTAAAAAAGTTATCAAAAGATGTATCGAAAGTAGAATTAGAGGAATTACTGGAAACAGATAGTTTAGAAAAACTTAATACTGTACTTGAAGGAAATATCTATGTGTTTAAGTATGTTGGAATGCTTGTTATAGGAAATGTGTGTTTACTTATTTACCCTAAATATGCAGTTTCTTATTTTAATGATTCAATAAATAATTTTCAAAAATTTAAGCAATTAATATCTGTAATTAGAAAGTATCAATCAAAAGAGCAAAAAATAGGTTTTAGTAGTCAAGTAGATGTCGATAATTTTAATTTATTATCAATAGCATTAGAACTGATTTACAGCTATTACAATCATGGACTTTATAGTAATGATAAACAAATTATTGAACAAAATGGATGCGGGGAGATTTTGTGGGAGAAAACTATTAATGAAAGCACAGCTTATTTTTCGAATGGATTACCGATGTATCTAGATACATTTGCAGTTAATCAAGAAAATAATGAGCAGGATTATTTCCGAAGATTACATGCATTTATTTTGTCTGAAGTATCTAAAAAGCTCAAAGACATTTTGTGCATACTCGATATAGAGACTATAAATATAAGTTCAGAGAAAAGAGAGCATTTTGGTAATAGCGAGTATATTTTGTATCGTTTAAATCAAGAGATATCTTCGCAATTTGTCACTTTAAAGCAAAATATTTTGAATTTGTTAAAAAAGTATATTGAAGAAGATTCGGGTAAAGATTCATCTACAAAAATTTCTTTTGTTGGAACAAACAGCTTTAATTTAGTGTGGGAAGATGTATGCTCTGAAGTTATGGATGATTGTATGAATAAATCTATTAAAGAACTTGGTTTAAGTTATTCTAAGAATCCAAAACAGTCTGCATTAATATCAGATGTAATTGCTAAACCGAAGTGGAAGCATAATAATTCTGGAAATGTCCATGTAGCAAATAAAGCATTGATTCCTGATATTGTCACAATAAAGGGTAATAAATTATCTATATATGATGCTAAATATTACAAGATTAAGCTGGATGATAAAGGTGTTGATAAACAACCTGGAGTAGGAGATATAACGAAGCAATATCTATATGAACTAGCGTATAAGGATTTCGCTAAGGAAAACAAATTGGTGATTGATTCTAATGCTTTTCTTATGCCGACCGATGGGAGAGAAGAAAAAAAGATAGGAACAGTAAGCATAGACATATTTTATGGTTTAGGAGATATTCAACTTCATGATATAGATGTTATTTTGAAACCATGTGAAGAAATGTATGAAATTTATTTAGAAAAATAAATTGTAGGAAGGGGGAGCAATATTGGAAGTAATTGATTTTGAAGAATTTAAGATTTACACTGAGGAGGATAAGTATAGTTTTTTATATGCGAATTTTGATGATGAGAATAAATTCTTGACAGGATTAGTTTCGTATATTTTTGATGAAAAAAATTTGCTCCTCTATTCTGAACTAAATACAGGGATAGAGTTCACCCCAGGTAAAAAAGAGTATGTAAAGCTTTATAAAAATATTCAATACTTCTTGAATGAAGAGTTAATGAAAATACCAGTAGTCGATTTAGACGTTGAGTTAGAAAATATATTAAGTGAAGAATATGAATGTCTTAGAGACTCTGATGGTAAGTTCTTAATAAAACAAGATAAAATTGGAAAAATTGGGGAATATATTTTTCATTTAATATTAACAAGATATTTCGGATACAAATGCATAATCCCAAAATTCCGTACTACAACAGATAGAAATATGAGTGCATTTGGTATTGATACATTATTTTATGATGATGAAAATAGTGAAATTCTATTTGGAGAAGCAAAATTTTCAAAGAAACTAAGTAATGGAGTTTCCTTGGTTAATCGATCTTTGAAAGATTATGAGCAAAATATAAATGAAGAATATTTATTGGTTTTATCAAATGAAAACTATAACTTAAATTCAAGCTTTTTGAATAAGTATAAAGATACAATTGAAGTCTGTAGAACTTTCGGAGATTTTATTAAGGAATCAAATATAAATAGTGTTATAATACCTATTTTTATTGCTCACGGTGATGGAAATAAAGAAAAAGTAGAAAAGTTTTTAGATATGCTAAATAGAGTTAATTCCAATAAAATGTTAGGGTTAGAGACAAAATATCTGTTAATTTCTTTACCAGTAATTGATAAGGAAAAATTTGTTGATTTTGCAATCAGAATGGCGGTGAATAAAGCTCGTGAATACGAAAGTAAATAATGCACAGGTGTATAGGGAAAATTACATACTTGAGTTAAATAATGTAGATAATAAAACGGAATATGAAAAATTTCATGCAGATTCTTTATTTAATCTGGGATTAACAATGTATTCAAGAGAATATTCATTCAAGTCAGCAATTTATAATGGATTTGCTTGTAGTCATATTGATGATAATTTATCATTACATCCAGAGCAAATGCGAGTTTTAAATCTAATTAAAAGTCATAATGGTCTTATCTTTAGTGCGCCAACAAGTTTTGGAAAAACGTTTGTTGTATTTGAATATATAGCAAGAGAACAGCCTAAAAATGTTGTTTTGATTGTACCAACACTAGCACTAGTTGATGAGTATAAACAAAAAATACTCAAAAAATATAGAGATTCATTTTTACAGTATAAGATTTATACAAGCATTGATATTGAAAAAGAATATGATTTTAAAGAAAAAAATTTATTTATTTTAACTCATGATAGAGTGGTAAATGAAGACGTAATTTCGATTTTTTCAAAAATAGATTTTTTGGTTATTGATGAGGTCTATAAGCTTAAGACTGATTTTAATAATGATAGAGTATTGATACTGAACTTAGCATATAAATTTCTAATGGAAAAATCAAGAAAGTATTTACTACTAGCCCCTTTCTTAAAAGAAGTCAGAAATATTGATAAAATAGAAAATAAACCACTATTTTTTTCAAGTAACTTTTCGCCTGTTGTAAACAAGGTTATAGAACGAAGAATTTCTGATGAAAATGATAGATACTTAGAAACTGTAAAAGTTGTAAATGAACTGGAGAATACCAAGCGACTGGTTTATTTCCCCACAGTATATTCGCTCAATAAATTTTTATCTGGAACATTTGAATTTAATATTAAAATTGGTAAAAGTAGAATTTTAGATGAATTTATTGAGTGGGCTTCAAGTGAAATACATGAGGAGTGGTCAGTTTTAAAGGCACTAAATAAAGGTATTTTAGTACATCATGGTCAGTTACCTTTAGGAATAAGGATGCTACAATTAGAACTATTTGATAATATAGATAGTGGATATAATATAATGCTATGCACATCCACGTTATTGGAAGGCGTTAATACTGCGTGTGAAAATATTATTATAACAAAGCCTGCAAGAAATAAAACTGAATTTGATGCATTTGATTTTTTTAATCTTGTAGGGAGAACAGGAAGACTTTGTCAATATTATTTAGGGACTGCATATTATATACGTGGTACTGATGACAGAGAGTATTGTAAGGAAGAGGCTTTAAAGTCTATTGAATTTGAATTAACTGACAACAGTATTGATATGGATATTAATTCCGATAGATATAATGATCATCCTGAGTTCTTAAGCTTATTAAAAGAGATGGAAATATCGTATGAGGATTATATAAAGCATTTTGCAACACAATTTAGATTTTCAACAATAAATGCCATGTATAGTAGGTTCAAACAGAATAAAAACTTATTATACAAGGCAATTAATGATATGCTCGCAAGTGATAAACCAACAAAATTAGGTGTTGTGAGGGAGCTTTATAAAATTATTGAAAATGATTCAGAAAGATATAATCATAAGATTAAAACGTATATCATTAATATTTTAACATATAAGCAATCAAAAAGTGTTAGGGCTACTATTGAACAGGTTCGTAAAGCATTCAAGTTAAATTTAGATTCTATAATAAGTGAAGTTTTAAAATTGAAGAATAGTTATATAGAATATGATTTCTATAAGAAAACGGAAGCTATTTTGTATTTTATGGAGTTGGATAATGCGTCAGAGTATATAAAAAAGCCTATCGAAGAAGAAATACTAAGAGTAATAGAGAATAAGTATTTTATGCATTCTCCAGGTAAAAAAATATTAAAAGACATGGGGATTTATGATAAGGATATAAATATAATTTCTAAAATTATTGGTGAAAATATACGTTCTGTTGATGAATTGCAAAGTAAAATACAAGAAAATTACAAAAAAGTTATTCCCAAGATAAGTGTTATATCAAGGTTTATAGTTGAAAAAATGATAAGCTGAGAAAGTTATCTATCTATCTCCTTCTATATATTTCTTATAATTGTTCTGATCTGATTTAATTCTTTCGTATTAAATTTTACAGAAGAATACTCTAACATTAGGATATTCTTAATTTTTTGAAGAAATTCTAATCTTTTGTATCGTTGTCAACCCCAACCATTAATTATTTTTAATATTTCACCAAGCTGAAATTATTTATTAAAATGCTGATATTAAAGTTTTTTTAATCCGTTTTCAATTTGGCAAAATTCATTTTGCCTACTTTGATATTGTTCGTTGACTAGGCAGAATGTATAATGAGTTCATAAGATAAAAGTAAAAAACAAAAGGAGATATATACTTATGAGCGAAAATAAAAGTAGTTTAAAAGTTTTAGTTCAAAAAGTCGGTACTGCTCTTTCAAGTATGGTAATGCCTAATATTGGTGCATTCATAGCTTGGGGATTAATTACTGCATTATTTATACCAACAGGATGGATGCCAAACACAAAACTTGCGGCATTAGTTGCACCAATGATATTCTTCCTATTACCACTATTAATTTCTTATTCAGCTGGTAAAAACGTTCATGATGAACGTGGAGGAGTTGTAGCGGCGATTGCTACTATGGGTGTTATTGTTGGAACAGTGACAATCACTGAAAAAGGTTTAAATGGAACACCAATGTTCCTAGGAGCTATGGTTATGGGACCTATCGCAGCTCACCTAATGAAAAGATTTGACAAAGCAGTTCAACCAAAAATTAAAACTGGATTAGAGATGTTAGTAAATAACTTCTCAGCTGGTATTCTTGGATTTATCTTAGCTATTTTAGGATTCTTTGGTATTGGACCTATTGTTAAAGTTATTACTAATGCACTTAGTGCTGGAGTAGATGTGATTATTAATGCACATTTATTACCACTTGCTAACGTGTTTATCGAACCAGCAAAAATCTTATTCTTAAACAATGCGATTAACCATGGTATCTTAACACCAATCGCAACTGAACAAGCATTAAATACTGGTAAATCAGTTTTATACTTATTAGAAGCTAACCCTGGTGTTGGATTCGGTATCTTATTAGCTTACATGTTCTTTGGAAAAGGTTCTGCTAAAGCTTCTGCTCCAGGTGCAGCAATCATCCACTTTATCGGTGGTATCCATGAAATCTACTTCCCATATATCTTAATGAAACCTGCATTAATCTTCGCAGCTATGGCAGGAGGAGTAAGTGGTACAGCAACATTCCAACTATTAGGTGCAGGTCTTCGTGCTCCAGCATCACCAGGTAGTATTTTAGCAGTACTTGCTCAAACAGCAACTGGAAGTTACTTTGCTGTAGTAGCTGGGGTAGTAGTATCTACTTTAGTAACATTCGTAATCGCTAGTATCATCTTAAAACGTGATAAAGGTGAAGGAGATTTAGAATCAGCTCAAAGCAAAGTTAGCAACATGAAAGCTGAATCAAAAGGTCAAGATGTAGCAGTTGATACTGCAAGTGAAACTTCTTATGCTGATGTTAAAAGAATTATCTTCGCTTGTGATGCAGGAATGGGAAGCTCAGCAATGGGTGCTTCTATCCTACGAAACAAAGTGAAAAAAGCTGGACTTGATTATGAAGTAACAAATGTAGCGATTAGAAATCTAAAAGAAGAGAGTGGATTATTAATCGTAACTCAAAACGAATTAACGCCAAGAGCGAAACAAATGAATGGAAAAGCTCTACACGTATCTGTAGATAATTTCCTAAACAGTCCAAAATACGATGAAATCGTTGAGAATTTGCAAAAATAGATAAATAACTATATAATATTTTGTGAATAGATACGGTAGTGTTTATGACTTCTTCTTAGATAAGGCGATATGCATTACTAAGAGGAAGTCATATTTTATTATAAAAGGAAGTTTTGGATATTTTTTGAATGGAGGTTATATGTTTAACGAACGTGAAAAATTAATATTACAAGTTTTGTTAAAAAATACTGATGAAGCGCTTAGTATAAAAGAGATTGCTAAGGCTACAAAAATTAAAGAACGAACACTCTATAGAGAAATTAAAAACTTAGAGAGTTCATTAAATCAACTTGGAATAGATTTAACGAAAGAAAAGTCTAAGTATGTACTAAAAGGTGATTTATCTGAGTTGGATTCTTCATTATTTGAAGTTAGTTTTGAAGATTATGCGTATTCAACTGAAACTAGATTGAATTTAATATTATGCTTCTTAATTCTTAGTGAAGATACTTCGATTAAAGATATCTCTGAGAAACTGATGTTAAGTTATAATACTGTTGCGACTGCAATAGGCACTATCGAAAAGATTTTATCTGATTACAAGTTGGCATTGATTAGAAAAAAAGGACATGGTATTGAAATAGAAGGTAGTGAAATAGATCGAAGAGTACTTCTTATTTCATTGTTGTGTAATGAGATTAGTGATGAGGAATTTTTCACTAGACTAAATGACCGTAGTATATTATCAAGTAATCCATTCATAAAATTCTTGAATTTTGACTTTATAAAAAAGGTATTTTATCAAAATAAACATCTTGATGTGTTTAAAATATATACTGATTCTAGTATCAAGAAAATTCTTATAAGTTTAAATGTGGTGTTTCTTAGAATGTCATATCCAACTGATATTAAAGAAAATATTACGAACCAAGAATATGATAGTATAAAGTCATTACTAATCGCTTCTAAAGATATTATTGAATTTGATATTACAGATGATATAATTCAATTCCTTATCAAAATATTAAAAACTTGTCGTCTAATTGAACAACTTTCATATTTAAATGATAAGTATTCATATACATTAGTATATAAGATTAGTCTGTTGATAAAATATGTTTCTGAAAAAATGAATGTAGACTTCACGCAAGATACGAATCTTTCAAGTGGTCTTATCGCACATGTTGAATCGGCTATAAAAAGACATCAGATGAACTTAACAGAGGAGAATGATGAATTACAAGATTTTGTATTGAAAAACTACAACGAGCTATATCTAGTGATTAAATCAGAACTGTTAGTTGTGTTTGATGAAATTATGTTTAATTCAACTGAGTTAAGTTATATCGTTATACATTTTGCTTCTAGCTATGAACAAATTTATAGAAAGAACTTTATTCGTGCTCTAGTAATATGTGCTAGTGGTATTGGAAGTTCAAAAATTTTAGGTAGTCAGATTAGAAAGAATATTCCTGAAATAAAAAATCTAGAATATACAATTCCTAGTAAGGTAACTAAATCTTTAGTAAACAATTATGACGTAGTAATATCTTCAATCGAATTGGAACAAGATGTCGATTACTTATTAATCCCGACTATACTAAAAGAAAAAGATATAAACTTAATTCGTGAAAAAATATTATCTAGTAGAAGTTTCAAAAGAAATAATACTGTTAAAAGAGAAAATATTGTCAATATTGATAGGTTTAGTCGTGCGTGTCGAATTATTTTAAAAAATACTGAGTATGTTGAAACAGCTAGCGTAGCTAATTATGAAGAAATATTAAATGGTATTTTAAAGGATTCAACACTAAATATTACTAACAAAGATGAAGTCTTTAATAGTTTGTTAGAAAGACATACTAAGAGTTCTGTAGTTATTACTAATACTAATATAGCTCTTTTCCATACTTTAAATAATGATATCGATGAACCATTTGTTATTATTAGTTCATTAAATGAAGGTATCGTTATGAAGGATGCGATGGGTAAAGATCAGAATGTTGATAATTTTATAGTGATGGTTAGTCAAAATCAACAAGAATTCACAGATTTACTTAGTCAGATTAGTATTGCAATATTAGATGATGAGGTATTTATTAAAGCATTATCTAGTAAAAATAAAGACTTTATTACTACTAAGATTGAATTAATCTTGAAAAATTATATTTTACATTTATAGTTATTATAGCGACTTGGAAATTAATTTCAGGTCGCTTTTTGTAATTAATGAAGTTGATATATAGTCATATTATAAAGTTATTAATTGATAGAGAAATTGTTTGTCAATTTTTATAACTCTATTTTGGCAAAAAGTGTTTCGCCGACTTTGATATTGTTTAGAAGGATAACTAAAGGTATAATTAACTTATAAGAGATAGAACAAGAAACTAGAAGGAGAAATGAAGATGAATTTAACAAAAAAAGATATTAGATTAGGACAAGAAATTAGTAATAAAGAAGAAGCGATTAGAAAAGCAGGAGAAATCTTAGTAGAAAATGGATATGTAGATAGTGATTACATCCCTGCTATGTTAGAAAGGGAAGAAATCGTATCAACTTACATGGGGAACTTTATTGCGATTCCTCACGGAACAGATGAAGCTAAAAAATCAATTAAAAGCACAGGAATTTCTATTATTCAAATACCTGGAGGAGTTTCTTTTGCGAATCCTGAAGATACTGAAGATAAGATGGTATTCGTAGTATTTGGTATAGCTGGTAAAGACGGTGAGCATTTAGAATTATTATCAAAAATAGCAATCTTCTGTTCAGAACAAGAAAATGTTATAAAATTAGTAAATGCAGCTACTGAAGAGGAAGTTATTACTTTATTATCAGAAGTTGAATAATTAAAAATAAAATTAGTAAGAAGGTATTACAATGAAAAATTTACACTTTGGTGCGGGAAATATCGGACGTGGATTTATTGGAGAATTATTAAATAAATCTGGATATCACATTACTTTTGTAGATATTAATAAAGATGTTGTTAATGATTTAAAACACCGTGATACATACACTATTAGAATATTGGATGAAAATATTGAAGAAGTTGAACTTAATAACTTTGATGCTTTAAATATCGCTGAAGAAAAAGAACAACTTTATACAGCTATAGGTGAGGTAGAATTAATTACTACTTCTATAGGTCCGAATGTTCTGCCTATCATAGCAAAAGATATCGCAGAAGGATTAAAATTAAAGGTTGAGAATAATAATACTAAATTATTAGATATTATCGCTTGTGAAAATATGATTTCTGGATCTGATTTTTTAAAAACAGAAGTATTTAAACATCTTTCAGAAAAAGAACAAGAGTTTGTTAATAAATATGTAGGATTCCCAAATTCGGCAGTAGATAGAATCGTACCGGCTCAAAAACATGATGATGTTCTTCTAGTTGAAGTGGAGGAATTCTGTGAATGGGTAATAGAAGCGGATAAAATTAAAGTAGAAAGTAATAGAAATATTGAACAAGTACATTATGTAGATGATCTTAATCCATTTATTGAAAGAAAACTATTTACGGTAAATACAGGGCATGCAGCACTAAGTTATATTGCGAATTACTTAGGTATTGAGTTAGTTTCAGATGGTGCTAAACATGCTGATGTAAGAAAAGATTTCATCGCTGTATTAGAAGAAACTAGTGCATTACTTGAGAAAAAATGGGGATTCAATAAAGAAGAGATGGAAGCTTATAGAAATAAAACTATCAAACGTTTCGAAAATCCACGTATTGTAGATAATGTCTCTAGAATTTGTCGTACTCCTATAAGAAAATTAGGTTATAATGAGAGATTTATTAAACCTATTAGAGAAACAGAAGAACTAGGATTATCGAACAGTGCTTTACTAAAAGCTTGTTCATATATTCTTACTTTTAAATCTGAAGAAGATGAACAATCTATAAAACTTGAACAATTAATTAAAGATAAAGGTGTTATCAAAGCTTTAAGTGAAGTAACAGAATTAACAGATACAACCTTATTAAATAAGATTAAAGAAGGTTACGAAAAATTAGTTTAATAATATATACAAGTATCTCAATATAAAAATTATGACATGACGTGTATATATAAGAAAGAAATAGTATGTATTATTAGCAGTTTTTATACAAAATAATAATCGAAAGTCTTTAGAATAGTGATTCTAAAGGCTTTTCGCCTTGTTTTATAAAATTAATAAAAAAATTGTTGTAGTTATTGACACTACTACTAAAAGTGTTATCATTATAACATGAGTTAATAATAGATTAAGAAAAAAATATAAGTGGAATAAAGGTGGTCATTTTAGTGATTCAGATTTACGAGTAGCTAAAGCTTTTGTTTGGTGTATTGAAAACTTATGTTAAAATAACTTTAGTTGATAAGTAGAGAAACTGGAGGATTAATAAATGAAAATTGAATTATTAAAAGCAACAGAATCTGATATTAAAGAAATATAGGAAATGCAGGTAGAAGCGTTTAAGAGTCTATTAGAGAAGTATCAGGATTATGATATGAGTCCAGCGACAGAAAGTTATGAGAATGTTTTGTATAAATATAAACAGCCTTGGATTAGCTACTAAATAATGAAAAAGTTGGAGTGGTTAGAGTCATAGATAAAAAAGATGGCAGTAGAAAACGTATAGCCCCCATCTGGATTATGCCTGCATTTAGGAATCAAGGACTCGCTCAACTTGCTATGAGAGAAGTAGAAAAAATATATGGCTCACATCATTGGCAACTAGATACAATATTACAAGAACAGGGTAATATTTATTTATATGAGAAGTTGGGTTATAAGAGAACTGGTGAGATTGAGAATATAAAAGACGGAATGGATATAGTGTATTTTCATAAAGATTAAAAATATATAGTTTAATCAGCCTATTTCCTTTCATTTTATTCTTTTTCACGTTATAATAAAATTACTATTACTAGAAATTTTCGGAGGTAACATATGAATGAAGTTATTAAAACGATGCTAGAACATCGTACGACTCGTAATTTTGTAAAAGGTAAAGAACTAGCAAAAGAACATCTTGAGCAAATTATCGCTGGTTCTAAGCAAGGATCTAGCTGGATGAACGGTCAACATTATAGTATTATTGTAACAACAGGTGAAACTAAACAACAAATTGCAGATTTAATCCGTGAAAAATCACCTGGTAATGCGGTTCATATCGAAAATTCTGCGGCGCTTTTACTGTATTGCTTAGATTATACTAATATTAAATTATCATTTGATATTGAAGGTGGAGAGTTTGATATTTCTAATCAATACGAACCTTTACTTATCGGGACTTTAGATGTTGGTATAGCGATGCAAAATTCCGCTTTAGCTGCTGAGTCTTTAGGATATGGAATCGTGTATTGTGGTGGTTTAAGATATTTTGGCGATAGTATTTCAGAATTATTGAATATTCCTGAGACTGCTTTATTTGTATGTGGTCTAAGTATTGGAGTTATAGATGAAGAGTTATCAACAGAAAAAGTTAAGCCTAGATTACCAGAAGCTGCTAATGTAGGGTATAATGAATTCCCTAAATCAAATGTAGAAGTATTAAAAGAATATCGTCAAACTATGGAAGACTTCGCAGAAGCACGTGAGACAAAAACATGGACTAAGAAATTCGCTGACTTCTATGCACAACCTTCAGGAATAGAAAAAGTAACTAAAAAACTATTAGAAAAAAATGGTTTTGTTAGTGAGAAGGAATAAAGAATAAGATTAAATTAGAAAACCGCTTATGTAGTTGCACACTAGATAAGCGTTTTCATCTAACAAACGCCTTTCTTAATTTTCATATTGTTATCATTAGATTTTCATGATATATTTTAGATAGTGGAATATAAGTATTATTAATGTTTAGTTGCAAATTTATTTTTAATTTCTATTTTATAAAGGAGGCTCTTCTTATGAAATATAAAAAATTCAAGTTAACAGCTTCTATTTTATCATTAGGTAAATTTAATAACCACATTTTTAGATCTGAACAAGCTATACAACAATTTTATTGGCAAGATAAAGGTATTGACGCATATTATCATATAAGTAAAAGTATAATGAGCTTAAACTACGTATCTTATGTTGTGATTTAATCATGCTTAATAAATTTTATAACATAATAAGCTTAATACTTTTTCCTATTTTATACTTTTCTTATATAAAAAACACATTAAATATAAACATAAGTCAAGATCATATAAAAACCTTTATTATATTATACTTAATAATGATCCTAAGTATAATTATTGAATATTTGTATACTAAGAAAATGAAAAATAAAAAATAACAAATTAATTTAACAAAAAATGGACATAAGATAGAGTTCAGATATATAGACGCATAAATAATCGCCACATATGTATTTTAATAATATATATGTGGTGTTTTTTGCATTAAAAAAACACCTATGAAATTTCATAGGTGTTTTACAGAGCAGAAATTAATCTCTCTGGGAAAGTTACCAGTAGAGCATATATTTTTATATCTCTAAGATAATATTAAGTATAATATATGCTTCAAAGCTTGTCAACAAAAGGGTTTATGAGCTTTTTTTCTTTTTTTAATTTTTTTCAAAAAAACTATTGTCAAAAAAGGTCAAACATGCTATAATTTATTTAAGGTCAAAGAAGGTCAAAAAAGATAAAACTTAAATATACTCCATAAAACCTTTTAGTTTATTGAGTATTTAGGTGTATATTTTGAAGAGTGTTTCTATTATTAGAGATACTGATCAACGAATTAAAATACCTTTTGATCTAATAATTTAATCAAAGGAGATTTACAATGGATATTAATAGTTTTACTAATAGTGTGAAAGAAATCTTAGCGAAATCTTCCGAATTTGCAACTGAGAAAAAAAGTCAAAGTATTACGAGTGAGATGTTCTTAAAAGCGGCTCTTACTGGTAGTAATTTATATAGTGATATATTAGGAAGAGTAAATGTTGATAAGGCGAATTTAACTCATGAGTTAGATAACGAGATTGAAAAGGTAAATAGTGTAGAAGGAGATAATATCAATTACGCTAGTTATCTAAGTAATGATTTGAATGCTTTATTAATAGAAGCTAATAAATATAAAGAGAAATATGAAGATAAATTTATTTCGTGTGAACATATCGTTCTTGCGAGTTATTTGAAAAATAGTATAGTAAAAAAATATATCGATAAGGTGACTACGTTAAAAGATTTAGTAGCTGTTATCGATAATATTAGAGGAGGTAAAAAAGTTATGAATGAGAATCCAGAAAATAACTACGAAGTTCTAGAAAAATATGGTCGTGATCTTGTAGAAGCTGCACGTAGTGGTAAAATTGATCCTGTGATAGGACGTGATGAAGAGATAAGAAATGTAATTAGAATTTTATCAAGAAAAACAAAAAATAATCCAGTGTTAATAGGGGAACCTGGGGTCGGTAAAACTGCGATTGTTGAGGCACTGGCTCAACGTATTGTACGCGGTGATGTACCTGAAAGTCTTAAAGACAAAACTGTATTCGAACTTGACCTTACTAGTTTAGTTGCAGGAGCTAAATATCGTGGTGAGTTCGAAGAACGACTAAAAGCTGTATTAAAAGAAGTTAAAGAACAAGATGGAAAAATTATTTTATTCATCGATGAAATTCACATGCTTGTTGGTGCTGGTAAAACTGACGGAGCAATGGATGCTGGTAATATCTTAAAACCAATGCTTGCTCGTGGTGAACTACACTGTATCGGTGCTACAACTCTTAATGAATATCGTCAATATATCGAAAAAGATTCTGCATTAGAACGTCGTTTTCAAAAAGTTCTTGTTAAAGAGCCTACTGTAGAAGATACAATCTCAATTCTACGTGGTCTTAAAGAAAGATTCGAAGTTTACCACGGTGTGAAAATTTCTGACCGTGCGATTGTAGAAGCTGCTGAATTGTCTAACAGATATATTACTGATAGATTCTTACCGG
>NZ_CAURMG010000027.1:0-22950 GCF_963525875.1 uncultured Gemella sp.
TTCCAAGGAAAGAAGAACAACCATCTCAACCAGGAACAACAGGGGAACAAGGAAACCCTGTTCAACCAGGGACACCTGAAAAACCAAAAGAAGATACTTCACATAAATATAATAAGAATAAAATCATAGAAAATAAACTAAAAACATTATTCTTAACGTCTCTTGATAATAGAGTGAGCTTAGAACTTTATGATATGACTATAGATGATATAGAATTTCGAGCAGTAGAGATTGAAGATGAGAAAGCAATAAATACTGTGAAAGATAAGTTGCAAGGTAATAAGAATGTAAAAATATATGACTTAAGTATATATAAAAGTGGAAAAGAAATATCGCTAGATAACAATAGACTGGTAAGAATAGCCTTAGCTGAATATGAAAATGAAAATGTAGAAATATATCATGTAGAAAGCGATGGAACTCTAACAAAAATTCCGTCAGTCGTAAATAATGGCAATGTAGAATTTTATATAAATCACTTTAGTAAATTTGCAGTAATATCTGAGACAAATAAGCTATCTAAAGGAGAAATCTTAAAACACAGCAACAGTGTATCATCAGAAATGAAGCTAGATACTACAAGAGAATTTTCAAAAAATAAAATTTCTAAAGAGAATTTAGTGGAACAACAATCACTCCCAAAAACAGGAATAAATAGTACTGGTGATTTTTCACTAATTGCTATGATAAGTTTAATTGTATTAGTTTTGTCAAGAAAACAAAAAAATATTATGAATTAATTTTTAAGGGAGTAACTTGAAAATCATGATTTCGTAGAAATCGATTTTGTTGGGTCACCCTTGCAAAGTTTATTAGATATCTAAAAAGCTTTTATAAAGCGAATTTAGATATCAATAAATCACTGTGTCTATGAAGTTATCATATATACTTTTTTAAAAATTTAGGACTTTTGAGTCAGCCCTGTTTGAAAAATCTATTGTAATATTTTTAGAAGTAGGTTAGACACCCTTTTTATAGACTAATGATATGTTGAAAAGAGGAGAAAATGTAAAAAAACGATTCATTTTTAAAGAATAGGAAACTATGTTATAATTAAAATACAACATAAAAGGAGCAAATAATTATGGTAAATATTTATGATAAAGCAAATGAATTTGAAAGAGCACTAAGAGAATCTGATGAATATAAAGCATCATTAGCAGCTGCAGAAGGACTATATTCAGACGAAGAAGCTAATGCTTTATACACAGAATTCGTATCAAAACAAAAAGAATTAATGGAAGCTGCTCAAGCTGGTAACGAACCTACTGAAGAAGAATTATCAGTATTTGAAGAAATTCAACAAAAACTAATGGAAAATGCTAAGTTCTTAGAATTTGTGCAAAGTCAACAAAAATTACAATTTTTAATTGAAGACTTAAATAAAGTAATGTATAAACCATTAGATGAACTTTTTGAAAAATACGGAAACAAATAAAAGAAATACAATAAATCAAGGTGTTAGAATCATTCTAACACCTTGATTTTATATATACATTTAATATTTATTTATTTTTATTTTCTTCAACATAATCTATTAATTCTAAAGTAAGATCATATCTTAAAAATGGTGTTATTAAGTAAATTCCATTAAAGTGTTTTAATGTAACATCTATCAGTTTTTTACTTTCTTCTAAAGCAATTTTTTGACAAAGTTCTTTGTCATCTTTTACTTCTTCAAGTTTAGCTAAGAATTCTTCAGATAGCTTTATACCAGGTACCTCATTGTGTAGGAAGACAGCGTTGTTGTAGCTAGTAATTGGCATTATACCAACGAAGAATGGTGTATCTGGATAGTCAGCAGCAAGTTCTGCTAATTGTTCAATTTTTTCAGCTTCAAAGACAGGTTGAGTAATAAAGTAATCAGTACCTGCTTTAATTTTTTTCTCAACTAAACGTTTAGTTTTACTTAGGTCACGAACATTTGGATTATAAGCAGCAGCTACTGTAAAGTTTGTTGTCTTTTTCAGTGAAGCCCCATTATATCCAAGTCCTTCGTTAAGCTGTTTAATAAAAGGAATTAATTTAAGGCTAGTCATATCATAGACACTAGTTGCTCCAGGGAAGTCACCAAGTTTACTTGGATCTCCAGTAAGAGCAAGGACATTATTAATTCCAAGAAGATCAAATCCCATTAATCGAGATTGTAATCCTATAAGGTTATGATCACGACATGTTAAATGTAGAAGAGTAGGGGTAGTAATGTGTTCTTTTAGTAAAGTAGCCGCGGCTAAATTACAAATTCTAGTGCTAGCTAGAGAATTATCTGCTAGTGTAATAGCTTCAATATTTTTCTTATCTATTGCTTTTGCACCCTCTATAAACTTATCAACGTTTAAATGTTTTGGGGGATCTAATTCGGCAATTATAGTTACTTGTTTTTTGACTTTATCAACAATTGTTGGTTCGTTATGAGCAACCCTTACAAGCTCTTCTTCAGCAGGTAATGGTGTTATAACTTTTCTTTTAACAGGTTTGAGACCTTTAATTCCTTTCTTAATAGCACGAATATGCTCTGGAGTAGTACCGCAGCATCCACCGATTAATCTTACACCTTCTTCTACAAGAAGTTTAGCACTTTGTTCGAAGTATGCTGAGTTTTTTCTAAAGCGATATTCATTACCATTAATAGTTTGTGTTAACTGTAATAAGCTGGCATTTGGATAAGCAGATAGGTAACTTTGTGCAAATAATGGCACTTGTTTTAAACTTTTAATCATGTGATAAGGACCTAGATGACAGTTTAATCCAACGATATCAGCACCTAAATTAACAAGAGTGCTTAATGCATCAGTTACTTTTTCTCCATTTTGAGTAATACCTGCTTCTAATAATGATATATTAGTAATAATAGGCAAATCAGTTAATTTTCTAACTTCAGTTAATACAGCTCGAATTTCTTCTTGATCATAATAAGTTTCAAATAGTAAAGCATCTATTTTATCTGTCGATAATAGAACTTTTACTTGATCAAGTGTTTCACTAACAATAGTTTCTAATGAAAGTTCACACTCACGAAGCCCACGTATAGCCCCAATAGTACCAAAGACAATTGTATTCTCTCCAGCAGCTTTACGTGCTATTTCAGCAGCACGGATGTTAATTTCTTCGAATTTATCTTCATAACCGTAAGTTTTAAGCTGACACTTCTTTGCAGCATATGTATTAGTCTGAATGATATCTGCACCAGCTTCGATATAAGCTTTATGAATCTTCTCTACAGAATCCGGATTAGAGATATTATTATATTCATGACAACTTTCCAATCCATTACTATAGAGAGCCGTACCCATAGCCCCATCGGCTACGAGTACATCTTGTTCTAATCTCTCTAATAAGTTTCTCATACGAACCTCCTATTTAGCGGAAAGTTCGTTTCTGATTTCTTTAGTTACCTCAACTAAAACTTCTAAGGCTTCGATAGTTTCTTTTTCAGCACGTGTTTTTAATCCACAGTCAGGGTTAATCCAGAATTGCTCAGTAGATAGTTTTTGAAGTGGACGTAAGATGTTAGTACGCACTTCTTCTTTTGTTGGTACACGAGGAGAGTGGATATCGTAAACCCCAAGACCGATACCTAATGGGTAGATTGCAGTCTCGAAAGCAGAGATTAATTCTCCGTGGCTTCTACTAGTTTCGATAGAAATAACGTCAGCATCTAATGCACGGATAGAATCGATAATTTCATCGAAGTTAGAATAACACATATGTGTGTGGATTTGTGTATCATCTTGAACGGATGAAGTAGCTAAACGGAATGAGAATACTGCTTCTTCAAGATATTTTTCTTTTTTGCTGTCTCTTAGAGGTAATCCTTCACGGATAGCTGGTTCATCAACTTGGATAATTGTAATTCCTGCTTTTTCTAAAAGTTCGATTTCATTTTTAAGTGCGATAGCGATTTGGTTGAAGATTTCCGCTTTAGAAATATCAGTTCTTTCAAACGACCAGTTTAGAATAGTAACTGGTCCAGTTAACATACCTTTAACAGGACGGTTAGTTAAACTTTGTGCATAAGCAGTTTCTTTAACAGTTACAGCTTCAACGTGTTTTACATCTCCGTAGATAATTGGTGGTTTAACCCCACGAGAACCGTATGATTGAACCCAACCGAATTTAGTAGATGCGAATCCTGCAAAACGTTGACCAAAGAATTCAACCATGTCTGTACGTTCGAATTCACCGTGAACTAATACATCGATATCAAGGTCTTCTTGAATCTTAATCCAACGAGCAATCTCTTCTTCAATGAATTTTTCATAAGCTTCGTTAGATAATTCACCTTTTTTCCAAAGTGCACGTTGTAGACGTACTTGTTTAGATTGAGGGAATGATCCGATTGTAGTAGTTGGTAATATTGGTAAGTTGTATTTTTTGTTTTGAACTTCACGACGAACTTTGTAGTCAGATGGACGAGTTGAACGAACATTTTCACTTGATTCTAACTCAAGGTTTCTGAATTCTGCATTTTGTAATTTATTGAAGTCTTCTACGTGTTTTTGGTACTCAGCTTCTTCTTTACCATCTAATTTATTAGCAAGTAAGTTAAGTTCTACTAATTTTTGATCAGCAAAAGCTAAACCATTTAAAAGAGTTTCCTCTAATTCAGTTTCATTTTTTGTAGTTACAGGAACGTGTAGTAATGAACATGAAGGTTGGATTACTAATTCAGATACGTTAGCTTTTAGTTCTTCTAATAATGCAGAGCTATCTACTAAATCATTGCTCCATACGTTACGTCCATCTACAACTCCAGCAAATACTTCTTTATCTTTGAATAAACCAGCTTTTACATTAGCTAAGTTTTCTTCTCTACCGTGAACGAAGTCCAATCCGAATGCTACTGGTAAAGTTGCAAGTTTTTCAGCTTCTACTAAAGCCTCAAAGTAAGTTTGGAAGATGAATTTAGCATCTACTTCGTTGTTGAAGTGGTTATATACTTTATGAGCTAATTCAACATAGTTTCTTCCTTCATCAGTTACGAAAATTGGTTCATCTACTTGGATATAAGAAGCACCAGCTTCAGCTAATTCTTTGAATACTTGAGTGTAAAGTGGAACTAATTTATCTACAGCTTTTTCAAATTCTCCTTCAGCTAGACCGCTAGATAAAGCAACATATGTAATTGGTCCAGTGATTACTGGTTTAGCTTTATCTCCTACGATTTCTTTTGCTTCTTTATATAAGTCTAATAGACGAGTATTGTTTAATTTAGGGTTAACATTTTCCCATTCTGGTACGATGTAGTGGTAGTTAGTGTTAAACCATTTTTTAAGTGCAGATGCAACGTTATCTTTGTTACCACGAGCTATATCGAAGAATAAATCTACATCAACTTCTCTTCCTTCAAAACGTTGTGGAATAACGTTGAATTGAACTGATAAATCTAAAATGTGATCATAAAGTGAGAAATCACCAACTGGTATAAAATCTAAGCCAGCATTGAATTGTTTTTCGATATAGAGACGACGAAGTTTTCCAGCTTCCTCAAATAATTCGTTTTGACGAACTGTACGAGTCCAATATCCTTCAATTAATTTTTTCCATTCTCTTTTTTCCCCTAAACGTGGGTATCCTAAACTTGAAATTTTTGTCATTATTTCTTTCCTCCTGAAATTTTCTCTTTTTTGTATATTGAATAATAAAAATAAAAACGCCCTTAAACAATAATAAACATATTGTCTAAGGACGTGCGTTTTATACGTGGTACCACCTTATTTTATGGAAAAACTAAAATTATTAGTTTTCCACCTCATTAAAATTTTAACGCTATTTTCTGCGTAATTATCTAACCTTAGCTCGATAATTAAAACTCAAAGACCATCTTCAAAAAAACTCATTAATCTCTTTTCAGCTACCGAGACTCTCTGGTGTAAATCCTTTTTTCTACTCATCTTATCCATGTAATAATATATTAATTTGTAAAAACATTTTTTTATTCAGTCTTAAATACGACAAAAGGGTAGTAACACAAGGGACGAAATGACCGTGTTACCACCCAATTTTATAATCTTAAAATAAATTTTAATCTTACCTCAATGATTATTAACGGTTATCAACCGGAACTAACTTATATATACTCATTAGTTCAGCTCTGTGACCATTTACAATACACTCAAATCCTTTTTTTCACCAACCAAAAGGTCTCTAATAATTAAGAAATATTGCTCTTCACTTCTTCGCTTTTTAAAACTGTTAAAGAAATATTAACATAAGATTTTTTCTTTGTCAACACTTTTTAGTAAAAAAATTAAAAAATTTTTTCAAAATTATCAGAAATCTAATGTGAATTAAATATATTAACAAATTTCTGAAGGTGTTATCTTAATAATTTTAATCTTATTAATAAAATTTTAACAAAATAAATTATTCAATGTATAATGAAAAAAATATACTGGGGAAAAAACATAATAAATTCGAAGTATATTACGCGTCTAAAATGCTCTGAAGGTCAACTTAGAGGAATACAAAAAATGATAGAAGAGAGATTATATTGATATTATAACTCAATTAACCGCTGTTCGTTCAAGTGTTGACCTAGTTGTTAAATTATTAATAACAGAAAACCTTATGGAATGCGTTAATAACCCTGCAGAAAATCTTGAAGATCATAAAAAATAGAAAAAGCTATACAGTATCTAGTGAAAAAATAGCATACTAAATTATTAATAAAAAGTCTTGACCCATAATTATATAGGATCAAGACTTTTTTAGGTGTATTAATTTTATAGAGAATTATAATCTATCGATTGTTGATTGTTTAATTCTTTAATTTGTTATTTTGTTTCTCCAGGCCAGTTATTCATACCACCCTCGACATTTATAACATTAAATCCTTGTACTTCAAGAAAGTCATATGCTTTAGCAGAGCGCCCACCAGCTTGACAAATTACATAGTATTTTTGATTTTTGTCTAACTTAGAAAAGTCTAACCCTAAAGTACTTAAAGGGAAATTTTGCGCGGAAGGTATGTGACCTGCTTCATATTCATGAATTTCTCTTACATCAAGAATATTAAGTGTTTCATTATTATATTTATCATGAAAATCTTGAATTGAAATATTATTTATCATAAATTCTTCCTTTCTATAATTAGTAATTTTTAAACTGTTTTATCTTGCCATGCATGCATTCCACCTTGAACATTAACAACATCAAAACCTCTTTTTTTAAGTTTTTTAGCGGCAAGTTTACTTCTTGCTCCAGAGTGACAAATTACATATATTTTTTTGTCAGCAATTGGAGTGAAGTTTCCGATTTCACTTAGTGGAATATTTTTTGCATTTTTTATATGACCTCTTCTAAATTCACTAGGTGTCCTTACGTCTATTAGTTGAATATTTTCCTTTAATTTATTTTCTAGTTCAGTAGTGGAAATACTGTCAACTTTTATGAATAAAAAAAACATTTATCTAAAACTCCTATATACTCTTACGGGGTATATTAAACCATGAAATAAGAGGATTGTCAAAAATCTTGACTTAATGTGTAGAATTGATAATGAAATGAAAAATAATTCGAGATTGAGCAGAAAACTATTTGTTACATAGTTAGTTTACAGTAGGTAATATAAAGAAAAAATACAATATTATTTTTTTCTGAATAATCAGTGATATTTTGATGTTATATGCTTGACAAATAGTAAAAATGGTAGAATAATGAAGTAAAGGATGACTTTCATTTCTATAAAAAACAACCAATAATTTAGGAGGAATTTCAAATGAAAAAAATATCAAAAGTAGCAACTGCCAGTGCCTTATTATTTACACTAGCAAACCCACTAGCAGTTTTTGCAGAAAATAAGGTAGAAAATATTTCGACAACTAGTAGTAATAAATTAACACAAGATATTACAGTAAGCTCGGAAGAAGTTAATGGGGAAATAGTTTTTCATGTATCGGCGTTAAGGGATACTTATGATACTATAGTGTATGCAACAATTAATGGTAAAAATTATACTTATAATCTTGGTAATTTAAAAAAAGGTCAAGTATCTAGAGTAGTTCAACCAGGTGTAAGTGTTAATAAACAAAAAGCTGTCATTTCAAAAGAGAGTAGCTCAGAAAAATCATTACCTAATACTAGTGTGGTAAGAGAGTTAGTTGAAAAAACAGTTTTATATAGTGTAGAATTAAACGGTAATGTAATAGAGGCGAAAGTTGTATATAAAGCATATGACTTAGTAGAAAAAAATTCAAATACAGTTGAAGAAAAAAAATCTATTACGGAAAATAAAGTAAAAGATGGTGCTATAGTAAAACCAGAAGTATTAGAGATACCCGAATATAAAGAAATTTTAGGTGGGGCAATAGTTGAACCGGCTGTGCAACCAGAGTTACCAAAAGTAGAAGAATCAACTGCAACAACGACAAAAGCAGAAGAATCAACTGTAACAACGCCAAAAGTAGAAAAATCAACTGCGACAACACCAAAAGCAGAGGAGCCAACAGCAACAACGCCGAAAGCAGAAGAACCAGCAGCAGTGACAACGCCAAAAGCGGAAGAGTCAGCAGCAGGAACAACACCAAAAGCAGAGGAGTCAACAGCAACGACACCAAAAGTAGAGGAGCCAACAGCAACAACGCCGAAAGCAGAAGAACCAGCAGCAGGAACGACACCAAAAGCAGAAGAGTCAGCAGCAGTGACAACGTCAAAAGCGGAAGAGTCAGCAGCAGGAACAACGCCAAAAGCAGAAGAATCAACTGCAACAACGCCAAAAGCAGAAGAACCGGCAGCGACAACTAATCCAAAAGTAGAAGAGTCAACAGTAGCAACAACACCAAAAGCAGAAGAGTCAGCAGCAGGAACAACACCAAAAGTAGAAGAACCCGCAGCAGGAACAACACCAAAAGCAGAGGAATCAGCGGCGACAACTAATCCAAAAGCAGAAGAGTCAGCAGCAGGAACAACGCCAAAAGCAGAAGAACCAGCAGTGACAACGCCAAGAGTAGAAGAACCAGCAGTGACAACGCCAAGAGTAGAAGAACCAGCAGTGACAACGCCAAGAGTAGAAGAACCGGCAGCGGAAACAACGCCAAAAGCAGAGGAATCAGCGGCGACAACTAATCCGAAAGCAGAAAATCCAACTGAAGAAGTAGCACCTAAAGATGAAAAAATTGAGGAAGCGAAAAAAGATGGAAAAGATATTATTGAAAAAATTTCATCTTCAAAACTTAGCGAAATTGAAAAAGTTAAAGATGAAGCAGAAAAAACAAAATTAAAAGAAAAATTAAATGAATTAAAAGATGCAGCATTAAAAGCAATAAATAATGCAAAAGATCACGATGCTGCTGTAGAAGCTGCGGACGAGTATCAAACAAAAATTGATGGAATTAATGTTCCAGGTGAGGAATTACCAGCTCCAAATTTTGATAAAAATAATTTAACCAATGGACGTAATGAAGGAACTACTATTGATAATGGAAGTACTGTAATAGGTCATGCTTCAGGTGAAGCTACGGCAGTAACACAACCCGAAGGAGCATCAGCTTCAACAGGAGCGACATCTCAACCGAAAGCAGCAACAGCTTCAACAGGAGCAGCAACGCAACCGGAAGCAGCAACAGAATCACCAGCGTCAACACAGCCGGCAACAGAACCAACTTCAAATTCAACATCAACTGAGAAACCACAACCAGTTGTAACATCTGAAACTGTGACATCAGGAACTTCAAGTTTCAGAAATGCACCAGAAGTTCAAGTAAGAGCAAAAAGAGTAGCACGTGAGGTAAATCAACCAGACGGTACGGTAAACATAAGTTATAATTATGATGGAATGCCAGATATCAATGGATTTTTATCTGATCCAGGAGAGAATAATACAGTAGCTATTTCAAATTCAGCAACTGAAGATGAAGTGAAAGAATTAGTTAAAGCAAAAATTCAAGCTAAGGCCCAAGAATTAGCTAAATATGGATATAAAGTAAAAGAAGAAATAGTATTTGAGCAAGATACTATTGTGAAGAACTTTAATTATGTAGTTACTTTCACTAAAGAGAAAACAGGAACTACAGGCTTCAGAATTGCACCAGAAGTTCAAGTAAGAGCTAAAAAAGTTGTAAAAAGAGATTTATCAAATAAAACTAAACAAATAAATATCTACTATAATTTAACAGCACTTAAAGACATAGCCGGAGCATTAGGTGAAGTAGGAGAAAACAATATGTTAACTTTATCAGGAAATGCTACAAAAGAAGACATTAAAAAGGCTATTGAAGAACACACAAAATCTCAAATTGATAAATTAAATAAACAAGGATTTAAAGTAACTTCAACTACAGATTTAGATCAAATCGTTGAAGGAAGTGATAGCTATGATTATGTTGTTGAATTCACAAAAGAAGCTAAGATTCAATCAGCAGGTAATACAGGTTTTAGAAAAGCACCTGCAACACAAAGAAGGGCAAAAAGATCAACAGAAGCACAAGAAAATGTAAATGTTAATATTTACTTTAACTTAAAAACTTTACCAGGAATAGCGGGTGCATTGGATGTGGATGGAGATACTACTATAAAACTTCCTAAAAATGCAACTGTAGAGCAAGTCAAAGCTGCTATACAAACAAAAATTGCTAAAGTAAAAAAACGTGGATATAAAGTAAACGACGCTTATTTTGGAGCAAGAACAGAACAAGGTTATGATTTTGTAGTGGAATTTACTAAATAAAAAATAACCTAAATAAAAACTGACCTCAGAGTTTAGATAATAATCTAACTTGAGGTCAGCTTTTTTATTTTATTCTTCTTCAGTTTCACGAGGGAAAATCATAGATTCACTGAAGTTTAAGTTGCGAAGAACCGTGTAAGAATCTTCTAGAGAAATATAGTTTAATTTTCTCATTGTTAATATTCTATATTTTAAAAGTCGAACTGACTCCATTTGAAGTTCTTTAAGTTCTTCTTCAAAATCGATGTCTTCTAAAAATACTTCAAATAAGGTGAATGAGTAGTATTTATATACATCTTTAACGAATTCTGCAGTATTTTCATCTGAACACTTTTCGTCAATAACCTTATAGGCCGTCTCAAGAAGTACTTTTCTTACTGTAGGCGAACAATCGATGATAGCCTGAATTTGGCTAGAAGAAGCTTCGGCTCTTTGTTTAATTTCATCTAATTTATTGACGAAGTTTACTTTTCTTCTTTTTGGAACTTTTTCTTTAAGTTTCTCATAAAATTCTGGAGTTAAATCTTTAGCTACGAAATGACGAGTTAAACGACGTTTTAGACTAGATTCTTTTATATATATTCTCAAATTAAGAAGTAAACTTTTTGGTATTGAATAAGTAAATAAGAAAGATTTTCTAAGTTGCATAAGTTTAGAAATTTCCAAAATTTGCTCGATGTTAGGATTGTCTTTTAGTATCTCAGGAAGAGCTTTGTCTTGTGCCTTCATAATTTTTTTGTGTAACACTAATGCTTCGTTCATATTTTTAAATCTTCCAATTTGCATGTTTCTAAAGTATGCTTTCATTTCGTGTAAACTTTTTATTTCAAAAGCATAAGCAACTTTTTCTTCGATAGAATTCTTAGAAATATCACGTTCTTTTAGTTCTTCAAGTGTTCCTTCTAGGATTTTTTCACGAAGAGAGTACTGAGTATATTCTTTTTCTTCATTTTCTCCTTTAACAACAAGTGGAAGAGCGAGTGTACCGATAACAATACTTAGTAACACGACATTACTCGCAATGAATAGGATGGTGTTTCTAAGTGGAAAGTTATCTCCAGTAGCAGTTACGATAGGAATCATAAGTGCTGTAGCAAGTGTTACTGTACCGTGAATACCACATAAACTAGCAATTAAAGAGTAACTAAATCTAGAGTAGTTATCTTTGTCAAATTTTCTATTTAATATTATTTTGGCTGTTTTTCTAGCAGTCGTAAAATGATGAGGTTGGAATGATATGTAGTTGAAATATACAAAGACCAATCTGACTATCATTAGACCTAAAACAATAACTAATGAAATAATGAATCCATACAGAATATCAATCTCTCTATTGTTAAACATTGTATGATATATCTCTGGAAGCAAATATCCTAAAAATGTAAATACGAAGCCATTTAGTACATAGTTCGCTATTTGTTGAGTACTATCTATAGTTACTGCAGCATCACTACTTACTACAGTAAGTAAGTGAAGTTTTCTTTGGTAGTTGTATACTAGAGCTGTAATTACTACAGCAACGATACCAGATACGCCAATATGTTCAGCAAAATAAAAGACAATTATTGGTGTTATTAATTGAAAAATAACTAAAATATTAGATTCATCAGCAAACTTTGTTGAGAATATAAACTTAATATAAGAGAATGCTATCCCAATAATAAGTCCAAAGACTGCTCCACCTCCTGCAACTACTAAAAATTTATAACTAGCATTTGTGACAGAAAATGTATTAGTAAGAACGGCTGCTAGAGCTATATTAAATGATACAAGACCAGAAGCGTCATTAAGAAGCGATTCACCTTCTAGTATAGCCATAAGCCCTTTAGGTAGTTTCATTCCTTTAGTTATTGATTTAACAGCAACAGCATCTGTAGGTGATAGGATAGCGGCTAAAACAAAACATGCTGCCCATGGAATCATTGGAAGCAATAAATGAATTATGCTACCAACAACAATTACCGTCACAAGAACTAAAAATATTGCCATATATATAATTGGACGTTTGTATAGCCAGATATTCTTTAAGGACGAGTTGAAACCGTCAGTAAATAATAAGGGAGCGATAACTAACATCATAAACATTTCTGATTCGAACTCAAAATGAAGTGGAAGATTAGGAATAAATGTTATCGCAGCACCAAGTATTATTTGGAATAAAGCTGCTGGAATACGTGGAAAAAGATTATTTAAAAATGAACCAAGTATTACAATTATGACAAATATACCTAGGGTAGTTAGTATTTCCATAGAAAACTCCTTTGTAATTATTTTATTATTATTATTTGTACCAATATATTTTACAATTATTTATCACTAAAATCAATAATTATACAATCTGAAGGAAGTTAATAATGAATATTGTAAAATATTAATTTTAATAGTTTTAGAAGAGGTGTTATTTGTTATTTTTTAGAGGTTAAGTAAGGGCTTCAGTACACGTCAATAGATGTCAAAATATTGATTTTAAATGATTTTTGATTTTTTGAAACTCATTACATCGTACTATAAATCAATAAAAATTCTACCTTTTTTAGATAAATATATCAGGTGGATATTGAAGTTAAGCCCTGCTATCATTTCAATGGCAGGACTTTTTAATATTTGCTACACTAACTTCTTATCTATATTTTGGTGGAATTGAAGTTGACATCTATAAAGTTTAATGTTAGAATATATTCAAAAATAAATTTGAATGAGGTGTTTTATGATTCAAAATATTATTACTTCAATAATTCTGTATTCTGGGACAGCCGTAGACTTACTTATTATCCTAATGTTATTTTTTGCCAAAAGAAAAAGCAGAAAAGACATCATTAACATCTATTTAGGACAATTTCTAGGCTCTGTTAGTCTAATATTGCTAAGTTTGCTTTTTGCATTTGTCTTAAATTATATTCCTAGTAAAGAGATTTTAGGTTTGCTCGGTTTGATTCCAATTTTCCTAGGCCTCAAAGTTTTGCTTTTAGGAGATTCTGATGGAGAAGCTATTGCAAAAGATGGTTTGCGCAAAGATAATAAAAACCTGATTTTTCTAGTCGCTATGATTACTTTTGCAAGTTGTGGCGCTGACAATATTGGTGTCTTTGTCCCATATTTTACTACCTTAAATTTAGCGAATTTGATAGTAGCTTTACTTACCTTTCTAGTCATGATTTATCTCTTGGTTTTTTCTGCCCAAAAATTGGCACAAGTCCCTTCTGTTGGAGAAACTTTGGAAAAATATAGCAGATGGTTTATTGCCGTTGTTTATTTAGGATTGGGGATGTATATCCTGATTGAAAACAACAGCTTTGACATGCTAAGGACTGTGTTCGGCTAGGAGAAAAAATTATGAAAAAAGATAGTATCTGCCAAGTGAATATTATAAATCAACAAAATGTTACAACCGCAACGAACTACCTTGAAAAGGAAAAAGTCCAAAAATCACTTCGTATTTTATCAAAGTTTACCGATAATAAACAGATAAATATCATCTTTTATCTCCTTGCTGTTGAAGAACTCTGTGTCTGTGATATAGCCTGTTTACTAAATCTCAGTATGGCATCTGCCTCCCACCATCTTCGTAAACTAGCCAATCAAAACATCTTGGATACTAGAAGAGAGGGGAAAATTATATATTATTTTATAAAAGATGAGGAAATCAGAGATTTTTTTAATCAACTAGGATAATAACTATTTTTACTACTTTACCATGATTATATATAGGACTTATCTATGAAATTTTCTGATGAAATTTACTCACAAGAAATACCTACTCGTACCATGTTGATACTGTCAATAAATATGTGTGAACACTCAAGTAGAGTTACGGAGTATTAATCAAATAAGCTTTCGAGTGTGTCATAACATTGGCCACCCCCTTTATGGATTCGTTGACTTTGCTTGAAAACAAAGTAACTAAGTAACGTTCCAGAGACTCTTCGTTAGGAAAAACCTTCTTTTTCGTTTGACGTTTGATTTCTTTATTAAGAGACTCAATGAGGTTTGTCGAATAAATGCTGTGCCAAATCTAGTAGTGAAACTGATAATATGCACTATTATAACCTATTTGTACATTTTTATTTTATCAAAACTGTACATTCTTATTTTATCATTTTCAATTAGTAAGTCTAGAATCACCAGATTATGGTTTCCATTTGTTTCGACACACTCATGATTCAATGTTGCTTAAAGTAGGTACAATGGGGCATAAGTCAATGTCAACTACTATAGATACTTACGCAGAGTTAGCACCTCAAAGAAAGCTAGAAGCAGTCAGCATTTTATTTAGATTAGATTGCTGAAATAACATTAACTGCCTTTACAGGTATAAAAATATCGCCACATCTAAGTATTAATACTAAGATGTAGCGATTTATTCAAAATATTTATATTAGATATTTGAAAAATTACCAACTAATTACTTTGCCGTTTTCTATTTTAATATCAGCATCGTAAAGTTTATTTAGAAGTTCTTCATCAAAAAAGTTAGCTGCCTGATCATTTTTAATTACTTTTCCATCAAGAAGAGCAATAATATTATCACTATAAGTTAGAGCTTGATTAATATCATGCAATACCATGATAATAGTAATTCCTAGAGATTTATTAAGCTCCCTTACAAGTTGCATTATAGATTTTTGATATTTAATATCAAGGAAGGTAGTAGGTTCATCTAATATAATAATATCAGTACTTTGTGCAAGTGCCATTGCGATGTAAACACGTTGAAGCTGACCTCCAGATAATTCATCTACACGTTTATCTTTATATGCCTGTAAGTTAGTTTTTTCAAGTGCAAATTCAATTTTTCCAACATCACTAGCGTTAGGTTTGTAGAAGAAGATATTTTGATAAGGAAGTCTAGCAAAACTAACCATATCATAGACGGTAATTTCTCGTGGAGTTTCATTCTTTTGATAAACAATTGCAAGAATACTCGCAAGCTCTTTTAAAGAATATGAATTCAATTCCTTACCTTCAATTTTTACACTTCCAGAATTATAGTTTAAATTTTTTGCTAATATTTTTATTAGTGTACTCTTACCACATCCATTTTTACCAAGTAGGGTAGTAATTTTACCTTTTTTAATATCTACATTAAGATTTTCGAAAAGAGTATTTTTATTATTATACTTAAATGTAAGGTTATTAATTTCTATTATATTTTCCATTAACTTACTCCTTTCTTAACTAAAATAATAAATGCAGGTCCACCTATAATCATCATTATTAAATCAGCAGGTATTTCGATTGGTGCGAAAATAACACGACCTATTGTATCGAATAAAAGTAGTATAAATGCTCCTAGTAAAGCACTAAATGGAATAGTGTAAATATGATTTCGTCCAATTATAATCTTAGCGATATGAGGTGTAATAAGAGCTAAGAAGACCATAACACCAGCAACAGCTGTAGAAACAGAAGCGAGTGCTACTGCAACAAATGAAATTAATAAACGAATCATATTAATATTGATACCTAGTGAGCTAATAATATTATCATCTAAGGCAAAGATATTGCATAGTTTAGCTAAGAAGAAACTAATAACTAGTAATATTGGAATCCAGTTTAATAATAATGAAACATCATCCCAGTTTTTAGTTCCTAAACCAACAGTTTTGAATGCAGATGACGTTGTAGAATTAGCTGCATTGAAGTACTGCATAGAACTTAGTATCCCTGTGAAGAAATAACTTATCGCAATACCGATTAAAATAATTTTAACATTGTTTTTTGTTCTACCAGCTAGGTAATAAATGATTAAGAAACCAAGAACACCACCGATGATAGAAAATACAGATTTAAACACCATAAACTGTGGTAATAATCCTAATCCTAAGTATAAAAATAGGCTAGCTCCACTAGAAACACCAATAATACTAGGATCGACAAGCGGGTTCTTTAATACGGTTTGTAATAATAAACCACTCACTCCAAGAGCAGCACCTACTAGTATAGTGATGATGATTCTTGGGAAACGAACGTCGATAATGGCATTAACATTAGCGTATTCTCCAGTGAAGATACCAAAAGCTAATTGTCCGACGCTAGCTTTTATACTACCACTATTCGCTGCAAAAAATATAGTACTTAATAAGAGTAAAATAAGAACAGAAAAAGTGATTGTTTTTTTGTCTTTAAACATCAAGAACCTCCTTATATAGTTTTTATATTTAGTATATCACATTGTTTTAAAATTGTATCATTTAAAAAACCAGAGGTAGCAATGTGCTACTTCTGGTTATAAGTATTAGTTACTATAGAAAATGCTGTACAGACTTTCTAATCCTTTTTGGTAATCATATGTAGCTGTCATACCAAATATAGAGCTGTCTAAATCGATAACTTTATTATTTTTTACCGCATCAAAGTGAGACCAACTCTTATTGTTTTCAAATTCTTTTTTAAACATTTCATTTACGGTATCAGGCATAGCATGAGCAGTACGTAAAATGAAATCTGGTTTATCGTTTAAAGCAGTTTCTAAGTTTAGATTTTTAAACTCTTCATTACCTTTAACGATATTTTCACCACCAGCTAATTTTACAAGGTTACCTACATAAGATTTTTCAGTAGCTGCCATGTAACTTCCAGGTAATCCCATTAGAACTAAAACTTTTGGTTTCTTTTTATTTGCGATTTTCTCATTGAATTTAGCGAAGAATTCATCGTGTTTTTTCTTTAACTCTTTGAATTTTTCAGTTTTACCGAATTCTTTTGCAAGCTCTTCAGTCACAGCGTATAGCCCGTTAACACTACGAATGTCTACAAATTTATAAGGTATTTTATTTTTCTCGAATCCTTCTTTTATCCAATCTTGTAAACTATCTGGAGCATATACAATAGAAGGATTAATCGACTTAATAACCTCTATATTAGGATTCATAGGAAGACCAATTTGAACAGTATTGTCATACTTTTTAGGCATACGTCCTAATTTTGTAGTAGGAACAGCTGCTAATTTAATGTCAAGAACATTAGCTACTTGAGCAAGAGCTACAGAATCCATTATTATACGTTTACCATTTTCTTCTTCAGATTTTTTATCTTTATTTACACCTGTTAAGTCTATTGTTTCATTAAAAGCTTTATCAGCTAGATTAGGATCAGTTCCAGTTGTGTTACCGGCTTTGTTTTGTGATGAACAAGCAGTAAGTACTAAAATACTAGCTAGAAGTAGTGTAAATAGTAGGGATAGTTTTCTTTTCATGAATTATCTCCTAGTTATTTTTTCTTTTTTTACGAGGAAAGTAAAGTCCAGCAGCTATTGCAAGAACTCCAATACCACCTAAATAGTAAGGTGTGTAGTTTGCTTCTTTAATAGCTTCCATATCTAAACCATCATTTCCGTTTTTAATAGTATCAGTATTAACTTCCACGAAATAACGAACAGGACGATTCATAGGTTCTACATACATTTGTACCATAGCTAAGAAGTTTTCATTTGGTACTTCAAAACGATAGTCAACATAACTATCTTTATATTGTTCAATATGAACTTTAGTTTCAGTAGCTTCCACTTGTTTGAATTCTCCGTCTTTTTGAAGAACTTTAATGAAAGGACCTTGTTCTTTGCTACGTTGAACCCAGTTCATTAAGTGAATACGTACAGTAGCATATAGTTTACCATCTTTTGTACGTTGAAGCATAGCTTTAGACCAACGTTTTTTACCGTTTGATTTTTGATTTTTAAGAGCATCATTTAAATTTCCACCCGCATTAATAGGAGAGATTACCCCTTGTACCATACCTTCACCAATAGCAGTATTTTTAGTTCCACCATCAGCAGTAATTCCAGTTAGAGGATTTAAATATGAACCTGTGATATCAAGGTTATAAAGACCAGGATTTTTTGTTTTTTGATCTGCTTTGAAGTAATCTTCTAGTTTTTTAGTAACAAATCCTTCTGGAGCTTTATTTTCATCTTTTTTGTCTTTGTTTTCTTCTTCTTTTTTCTTATTGTCTTCTTTTTTGTCTTTATCTTTAGAATTATCTTCAGAACCTGATACTAAAGAAGCACCAGACCAATTAAATTTAATAATAGCATTTTGAGATGCATCTCCACCCATAATTTGGTTCATAGCATCAACAGAAACACGAACACCGACTTTATCAGGTTTAGCTTCTCCAAAATTAAAGCTTAATGTACCAGGATAAGTACTTGTACCACCATCTAAGTTTGTATCGTTATAAGTACTTGTTACAGAAGCGGCTGTTAGACCTCCTGAGAAAATAGGAGATGAATAAATATTAAGTGACAATAAGTGACCGTGCATATTTCTGAAATCCATCGGAGTGAATTGAACAGAAATAGTAGAGGTGTTATTATCATGAACGTTTACAGTAGCATGTGTAGCTAGTGCATTGTTCCCCATAGAAAGACGACCACTATTTTCAGCGTGCCATAGTTCTACAGGAACACTATATACTCTGTCAGCAGCATGTACATCTTTAACGAAAGGAACATTACTAGATGTAAATATAAACGCTAATGTAGCGATAACTATTGTTAATAGTTTTAAAATTCGTTTCATTGTATAAACTCACTTTCTTTTGTATTATTTAATTTTTAATAAGAAAGGCGGGAAGTTTTCCCGCCTTTCGGAGCAGATAATAATTTGCTTATTTAGCGGGGTATTATCTTACTATTTTATTTTTGTTGTTTTCTTCTACCTACCATGAAGGCACTCATTAGAGTAAGAGCCCCTGCAAGAATTGATGATGATGTTTCTAATCCAGTGTTAGATAGACGACCGTTGTTTAGTCTTCCACCATTTGGAGTTGAAGCACCAGCACCAGCACCATTACCAGCAGCACTTGCTCCAGGTTGACCACCATCAATTACCGCAGTTCCTTGTCTTTCTGTAGCATTAGACCAGTTAAGGCTAAGGATTGCATCTTTTTTACCACCACCAGGCATAATACTTTCCATTGTTGGTACAAAAACAGAAACAGGAATGTTAGTTAATTTTTCATTAGATGTGAAATGGATTTCTACTTGGTTCATAGCACCACCTGTTTTTACAACAGGGTATTCAGTTCCTTTAACCCAGAAACGAGTAATACCGTCTGTAAGAGTTCCTACCTTAATATCGTGGAAACGAACTTTGTAGTGATAAGTGTCACCATGTTTGAATACAGTGATTCCGTCTAATGCTGCATTCCCCATAGACACACGACCTGCTTCATATGCGTTTAATAATGTTGCAGTTACATTATCGTAGAATGTAACTGGCACTTCTACACCTTTACCTTGAGTAGCAGCAGGAAGTGCTGGTGTTGTTGGTGTAGTAATTGGTGAAGTAGGTTGCCCTCCAGTATTAGTACCAGGGTTGCTAGAACTAGGAGTTGGAGTGTATCCACTAGATCCAGGATTTCCACCAGCTATAGGTTGCCCTTGTTCTTCAGTTACTTTAGACCAATCGAAGGCTAAAGTAGCATCTTGCTTACCACCACCAGGCATAATATCTTCCATAACTTGAACGAATACACTAACAGGGACAGTTGATAGTTTTTCAGTAGATGTGAAGTGTATTTCTACTTGATTATTAGCACCACGAGTTGAGTTAACAGGGTACTCTGTACCATTTACCCAGAATTTAGAGATTCCGCCAGTGAATCCTCTAGTTGAAAGATCATGGAATCTTACGATGTAGTGATAAGTACTTCCTTCTTTAAATACAGTAACATTACTATGTTCAAGAGCTGCATCTCCCATAGATTTTTTTCCAGCTTGGTATGCATGTAGTAATGTTGCTTCTACACCTTTATAGAACGTTGCAGTTGCTGAAGGTGTATGGTTTGGAGTAGGCGTAGTTGCTCTAGGCTGTGTAGGACTCTCTACTAAACCTTGAGGTTTATCCGATGGTTTAACATTATCAGGAGTGTTAGGTCTTGTTGGAGTCTCCGTTGGTTCAGGAGTAGTAGATTCAGAATTACTACTTGTATTCGAGTTAGATGTAGTACCAGTTGAATCTGTTGATTCAGGTTGATTGACTTTTATTTTACTTAAATCAAATTTTAGAATCATATTTTGTGTTCCAGAACCAGCAGTCATTGACTCCATAACAGGAACGAAAACTTGTGTATATGTCTCTAGCATATTTTCTGAGTCAATTTTATTTTTATCTACAGAATAAACAAATGTTTTTGGATAAACCGTACGGTTAGGGAATTTCTCTTTATATTTTTTTACAAATTTATCAGTTTCATTAGTGCCATAATTTTCAACTATAGTAGTATCTTTAAATTCACTGTCATCGATCTCAAAACGATTTGCATGAGTTTTATCACCATCATAGTATTTTAAATCACCTAAATAACCAAATTGTCCAGCAAATGCAATTGGTTTAAATGTAACACTTACAGAGTACTGTCCATTTTTTACTATTAATTTTGTTTTTTCGTTATCTAATCCAGCGGCAGCCATAGAAGGCTTTTTCCCGTTACCGAAGTGAATAGCTTTAGCAGTGATATTATATACTCCATCTGGAAGATTTTTTATATCTTTTGCTCCAACAGCATTATTTTCAATTGCAAATGTAGTGTTACTTTGTGTAGTGTTTTCTATCACAGCAATTGTAGAGATAATCGTTGCTGCGGACAGAATTTTTAATAGTTTATTAGTTTTCATGTTTTTGTTAATCCTCCTCAAATTTCTCTATACATGACTTTATACAAAGAGGTAAGTTACCCCTTTGTATAAAAGTTTTATTATTTATATTATTTGTTGTTTCTTCTACGTAATACTAAAGCAGATAGTAGTGCCAATACACCTAGTGCAGCAGTTGCTGTTGCATTTAGTCCAGTTTTAGCTAATTGTTTAAGTCCTTTAGCTACAGTTTGAGAAGTATTTTGAGCAACAGTTTTTTCTACTTCAACATTTTTGTTTTCTTTGTTATCTACTTGACCGAAGATGTTTTGTGCAGTTGCTTCAGCTTCTTCTTTTACGTTTTGTTCTTTACTTAACTCATTGATATTTAATGCTGGTAATTCAGGTTGAATTAGAGCCTCACCTTTGTCTGTCACTACAGGTTTAGTAGAGTCAGTTGATGGAGCAGGTGCTACTGGTACTGAAGTATCTTGATCAGTTTCACCTTCTTTTTCTTTTACGATAGTGTAACGACTGAAGTGATTTGTAAAGAATGTAAGGTTTCCATCTTTATAAGCACTTGGAACTTTTTCTAAAACTATATTTTTATCATCTGTCTCACGTACATAGTAAACTTCTAGTTTTTCACCTTCATTAGCTACTACAGCTACTGTAACGGCACGTGTTTCACCTTGTTTGTTGATTGTGTTACCTTGAGAATCAGCGAAGTGAAGATCGATTGTTTTAACAACACTTAGATTTTTATCAGCTTTTTTAGCTAATTCTTTTACTTTTTCTTTCACGACTGCAACAGTTTCTTCATTAGTTTTTTCTACGACTAAGTGATCAGCTTTTATAGCAGTGTTATCAAATTTTACTGTAACTATTTCAGAAGAACCATTTTCTTCAACTTTTGCAACCAATGTATCTTTAAGAGATGCAGTTTTTACAATTGCTTCTAATTGCTTAATTTCATTAACTTTATTTTCAAGTTTAACTGCTTTTTCAGTTTCAGTTTTTAATTCAGCTACTTTTGCAGTAAGTTCTTTTTCAACTGTAGCTTTTTCTGTAGCTAATTTTTCTTTTTCAGCTTCAGTAGTAGCATTGTTTATAGCTTCTTCTTTTTCTTTAACTAGTTTTTCTAATTGAGCTTTAGCAGTTTCTAATTTAGTTACTGTTTCTTTAGCAGCTTCAGCTTCTTTTACAGTTTCTTTGTTTTCAGCTTGGATTTTCCCTACAGCTTCATTTTTAACTTCTTCTAATTGTTTAATTTCATTAACTTTGTTTTCAAGTTTAACAGCTTTTTCAGTTTCAGTTTTTAATTCAGTTACTTTTGCTGTAAGTTCTTTTTCAGCTGTAGCTTTTTCTGTAGCTAATTTTTCTTTTTCAGCTTCAGTAGTAGCATTGTTTATAGCTTCTTCTTTTTCTTTAACTAGTTTTTCTAATTGAGCTTTATCAGCTTCTAATTTAGTTACTGTTTCTTTAGCAGCTTCAGCTTCTTTTTTAGTTTCTTTGTTTTCAGCTTCGATTTTTTCTACTTCTTTAGCTAGTTTGTCGGCTTCAGCTTTTTCTTTTTCAGCTTTTTCTTTAGCTAGTTTGTCGGCTTCGGCTTTTTCTTTTTCAGCTTTTTCTTTAGCTAGTTTGTCAGCTTCGGCTTTTTCTTTTTCAGCTTTTTCTTTAGCTAGTTTGTCGGCTTCGGCTTTTTCTT
>NZ_CAURMG010000028.1:0-20670 GCF_963525875.1 uncultured Gemella sp.
AATATTCCTATTCGTATTTATACAGATTCTAAAGGTGAGGCGCTAAGAGAAGAAGCCTTACCGGAATTAGTAGTAAGCGAGAAAGGTGAGGCACTAAGAGAAGAAGTCTTACCGGAATTAGTAGTAAGTGAGAAAGGTGAGGCGCTAAGAGAAGAAGCTTTACCAGAATTAGTAGTAAGTGAGAAAGGTGAATCACTAAGAGAAGAAGCTTTACCAGAATTAGTAGTAAGCGAGAAAGGTGAGGCGCTAAGAGAAGAAGACTTACCGGAATTAGTAGTAAGCGAGAAAGGTGAATCATTAAGAGAAGAAGCCCTACCAGAATTAGTGGTAAGTGAGAAAGGTGAATCATTAAGAGAAGAAGCCTTACCAGAATTAGTGGTAAGTGAAAAAGGAGAGCCATTAAGAGAAGAAGCCCTACCAGAATTAGTGATAAGCGAGAAAGGTGAGGCGCTAAGAGAAGAAGTCCTACCAGAATTAGTAGTAAGCGAGAAAGGTGAATCACTAAGAGAAGAAACCTTACCGGAATTAGTAGTAAGCGAGAAAGGTGAGGTGCTAAGAGAAGAAGCCCTACCAGAATTAGTGGTAAGTGAGAAAGGTGAATCATTAAGAGAAGAAGCCTTACCAGAATTAGTGGTAAGTGAAAAAGGAGAGCCATTAAGAGAAGAAGCCCTACCAGAATTAGTGATAAGCGAGAAAGGTGAGGCGCTAAGAGAAGAAGTCCTACCAGAATTAGTAGTAAGCGAGAAAGGTGAATCACTAAGAGAAGAAACCTTACCGGAATTAGTAGTAAGCGAGAAAGGTGAGGTGCTAAGAGAAGAAGCCTTACCGGAATTAGTAGTAAGCGAGAAAGGTGAGGTGCTAAGAGAAGAAGCTTTACCAGAATTAGTAGTAAGTGAAAAAGGTGAGTCGTTAAGAGAAGAAGTCTTACCAGAATTAGTAGTAAGCGAGAAAGGTGAAGCGTTAATTCAAGAAAGTGCTCCAGTAGGAAAAGTAGAAAAGATTAATGACGGTAAATCAGGAGTTGAAGTAGAATTATTTAATAATAAAATTGATAATATTTCATTAAATGTTAAAGCCGTTAAGGATGTTCAACAATTGAGTAATATTAGTAAAGAATTATCTGTAGATAAGGATAAAGTGAGAATCCTAGATTTGAAATTATCTATGGATAATAACGTAGTGCATTTAAACAATGAAAGAATAGTTCGAATAGCTTTACTGGAAAATGAAAGTAGCGAAATTGAAATATATCATGTGGATAAAACTGGTAAGTTAACGTTGATTCCTTCAGAAGTAAATAACAGAGTAGTTCAATTTAATATTAATCATTTTAGTTTGTTTGCGATAGTTGATTTTAATAAAAAAGAGAAATCTAATGAAAAGGAATTAACAATTAATAATATCGAAGGTTCAGCATCGCTACATTTAAAAAATAATGAAACTAGAAAAGAAAATTCGAAAGTTGTAAGAAATAATATTGATGAAGCTAGTTATCGTTTAAATGATAATCTTGAAAAATTAAATGCTAATATAACTCAAAATGAAAATCATTTAAATAGAAATAATCAACTTCATAAGTATACTTCAAACAATAATGATGCTACACAAAATATAGACAAATTGAGTAATAAATTTGAGAAAAAAGAATCTCTTCCAAAAACAGGGGAATCATCTTCTGAACAAGGCATAGTTTTAGTTGGACTAGGATTAATGATAGGTCTTTTAGGAGTTAGAAGAAAGTACAGCAGTAAATAATTAAAAAATGAGAAGTACAAATGATTACAGAATCAAGTGTACTTCTCATTTTTATTTTGAATAAATTTCGATTAATTGCTAAAAACGTTTTTCCATTCAGAGCGTTTTTCTAAGAATCTTTTAGCTTCCATTTGAGCACCTTCTAAAGAGTGAGATGCTGCCCATCCGCATTGTACTTCGTTACACGCTGGTACTTCAGTAGCAACAAGAACATCTTCTAAAGTTTTTGCTAAAGCTTCTTCAACTTCTTCGTAGCTATCGTTGTTGATTACTGATAGGTAGAAACCAGTTTGGCATCCCATAGGACCAAAATCTAGCACATTATCAAGGTGATTCCTGATTAGTTCAGCGATTAGGTGCTCTAAAGAGTGAAGATTAGGCATTTCTAAGTGTTCTTTATTTGGTTGGCAAAATCTTATATCATATTTGTAAATTTTATCTCCATTATCACCAGAATACACACCAACTAATCTAATATATGGTGCAACAACTTTTGTGTGATCTAGATTAAAACTTTCAACATTCATTTTCTTTTCCGTCATCAATATATCTCCATTTCTGTATTTTTAATTTGCATTTATCATTATACTATATTTTAAAAAAATATAAAATTAATAAGAATAAAACTGATGCTCGTATGAACATCAGTTTTTAAATTCTAATATTATTTTTCTATAGGAATAAGTTTATTCATTATTATTGCTACAATTGCACCAACAGCAATAGGAGAACCTATTAAGTATTGAAGTAATTGTGGAGCACTAGCTTTTAATTCTGCTGGAATGAATAATAATCCAATTGTAAACATTAAAGGTACTCCGATAATGTATAATTCTCTTTCAGAGAAATCTAGATTCTTAACAACTCTAAATCCGTTTAGTAGGATGATAATACATACTACAGAGAAAACACCTCCAATAACAGCAGAAGGAATTGAATTAATAATTGCAGAAAGTTTGCCTAAGAATGATAATCCGATAAACCAGAATGAAGCCATTACAAATACTTTTCTACTAGCTACCCCAGTGATAGAGATGATACCAGCGTTAGTAGAATATCCTGTAACAGGTGTTGCACCTACAAGAGCTGCTGCTAGACATCCAATACCTTCACCAATAACTCCTTTATTCACTTGAGAATCGCTTAGAGGTTCATCTATAACTGAACTTACTGCATACCATGTACCAGTAGTTTCAGCTAAAAGAACCATATAGATTATGATCATTGTTATAATAGCAGAAATTTCAAAATGTATATTATAATCTAAAAATAACAGTTTTGGCATTGAGAAAAAGTTAGCATCTTTAATTCCTTGAGTACTAAATCCTCCCATTAAATATGCTGAAAATGTTCCAATACCTAATGCGATAATTACAGATGAAATTTGGAATACTCTTTTAAATTTATTAACGTAATTTCCTAGAGTAGAAAATAGTATTAAAGAAGCAGCTGTTATGAAAGCTAATAGTACATTTTGCTTCATAGTTAATCCGTTACCTTCGATGTAGATATTACTAACAAATGCTGAAGGAAGTAGAGTTAATCCGACTATCATAATTATTGTTCCACTAACAATAGATGGAATATAATTTTTTACTATATATTTATAAATACCAGAATATCCAAGTAAGATTACTAATATTGCACCAACTATACTTGCACCAAGAACAGTTCCAAGATTTTTTGTTCCCATATATATACCAATAATAGCACCTAGTGGGATAAATGATGGACCTTGACAAACTGGTAATTTTAAGTAGAATAATACCTGAATTAACGAGGCGATACCTGCACCAAGAAAAGTAGATTGAATAAGTCCAGTAGCATCACCAGGTGATAAAGCAAGCGCAGTTGCTAAAATGAAAGGCGGTACGTAGACATCCATCGCTAGGACGTGCTGTAAACCTAAAATTAGGGATTGAGAAAATGGGATATTCTCTTCAACTCCTATAGTTAAATGATTCTTATTTTTTGACATAAAAACATTTCTCCTTAATTTTAATATATGTTATTAATCTTTTTTTAGAATTTGTTTACCTTGAACCCAAACTTCTCTAATATTTTCTGATGTAGAAAGATATAATATTTTTTGAAGAAGGTGCTTATCTTCTTCATTGTCTAAATATTTTGGAAGTTTGTTGCTAGGCGAATTAATATCAATTACTTGAAAGTCACAAATGTAACCCTCTTTAAAAATACCTAAAGGTAATTTTAAAGCCTCACCACCGCCCGTAGTGGCAAGATAAAAAGCTTCAAATACACTAACTCTCGCATTATTTGTTCCACGATTATTAGCATCGAGTTTATTATCTACTCCATCATTTAGCATTCTGCTAGCCATAACTGTATGCTTTATATTGTCATAAAGACTAGGTGAGAATCCACCGGATATGTCAGTACCTAGGCAAATATTTAAACCTTGTTTTTTTAGCTGATTAACAGGGAACACTGCGTTTGCAAAATATGAATTAGAAATAGGACAATGACAAACAGAAGATTTTTGCTTTTTAAAAATATCTGCATCTTCTGAGTTAATAAAATTTCCGTGAGCCATAACTGATTTATCAGTTAGTAAACCAAATTGGTCTAAGACCTCTGAATCTCTTTTTCCGAAACGTTCTATAACAAAATTATGCTCCCAGTCACTCTCGCTGCAGTGACTTTGAATATAACAATTATATTTTTTTGCTAATTTTCCTAATTCAAGAAGTGCATTGTCAGTACAACTTGGAACAAAACGAGGAGTAATAACTGGATATACACCTTGAAATACATCTTTTGCAAGTGTTTGTACATCTAAAATGAATTTTTCAGTATTATCTATAGCTTCTTTTGTACTATTATCACGATAGAAATCAGGATTCATTGTTTTATCATCCATTACTACTTTTCCAACGAATCCTCTTTGACCATAACTAGCACAAATTTTTGCTAATTCAAGTGTTGCCTCATTATGTATAGTACCAAAGTACATTGCCGAAGTAGTTCCGTTAGCAAGTAATGTTTTTACTAAATCAGAATATACTTCTCGAGCGTAGTCTAGATCTTGATATTTTGATTCTAAAGGGAATGTGAAATTATTTAACCAATAACTTAATTCGTCATCCAATGCAAGACCAGCTTGTGGCCATTGGGGAGCATGAATATGTAAATCAATAAATCCAGGTAAAATAATTTTATCTTTGAAATCAAAGAAGTTATTATCTTTTGAATGCTTTTCTAATAATTCTAGGTAATTCTCATCATCCTGTCTAATGACTTTAGATATAATACCATTACTAGAAACAAAGACTAGCGCCTGTTTTAAAAATTCAATATCTCCATATTTAGGACTATGGAAAAAAGATGCTTTTATAATTTTTTTGTTATTCATATTTTCATTTCTCCTAAAGAATTTTTATAAATATAACATAAAAAACGAACGTTGTCAACGATTTAAAACTAATTTAAATTTTTCTTTGTAAAAATACGAACAATATAAATAATATTAAAATGAAATAGTTCGTAAAAAACGAGGATAACTCAAAAATCTGGATTTCAGAGAAATTGATTTTTGAGTCACCCTCATTTGAAATATTATTTTTATCTAAATTCTTTTCTTTCTTTTGATACTAATGCTTTTACTCTATTTTGAGCTGTTTCTAAATAGCTTTCACCATTTTTTAGTAAATCACAAATAATGTTTGTAATTTCCACAAAATCTTCTTCAACATACCCCTTAGTTGTCATAGCGGCAGCTCCTAAACGTAGACCACTAGTTTTCATTGGAGGTAATGTATCAAATGGGATACCATTTTTATTACATGTAATTTTAGCTTTACTTAATAGATTACTAGCATCATGACCAGTAACGTTATAAGTAGAATACGTATCAATTAAACATAGGTGGTTATCACTACCATTAGATACAACTGGAATGTTATTAACTTTAAATGCTTCTACCATAGCTTTCATATTTTTAACTACTTGTTGTTGATATACTTTGAATTCTGGTTTAAGTGCTTCTGCAAAACAAATCGCTTTGGCTGCTACTACATGCTCTAAAGGTCCTCCTTGTGCTCCAGGGAAAATCATCTTATTAATTTTAACTGCTATCTCTTCATTATTAGTAAGAATAATTCCACCACGAGGTCCTCTTAAAGTTTTGTGTGTAGTTGATGTAACAACATCAGCATAAGGTACTGGATTTGGATGTAAGCCAGCAGCGACAAGACCAGCGATGTGAGCCATATCGACCATTAAGTAAGCACCTACTTCATCAGCAATTTCTCTAAATTTAGCAAAATCAATTACACGAGAGTATGCACTTGATCCCGCAATAATCATTTTTGGTTTATGCTCTTTAGCAATTCGAAGTACTTCGTTATAGTCTATAAGATGAGTATCTTTATCTACACCATATGAAACCGCATTGAACAGTTTTCCTGAAAAGCTAACTTTACTACCGTGAGTTAGGTGACCACCAGCATCCATACTCATCCCTAAAACAGTATCACCAGGTGTTAATAAAGATAAGTAAACTGCGATGTTTGCACTTGATCCTGAGTGTGCTTGCACGTTTGCAAATTTTGCATCGTAAAGTTCTTTTAATCTATCTATTGCAAGAGATTCTATTTCGTCAATTACTTCACATCCATCATAGTATCTTTTTCCAGGATAACCTTCAGCGTATTTATTTGTTAAAATACTTCCTGTTGCTTTTAGAATGTCTTTAGAAACAAAGTTTTCACTTGCTATAAGTTCAATGTTGGTGTCTTGTCTATGTTGTTCTTTTTCAATAAGTTCAAAAATTTTATCCATAATGGTACTCCTTTTGTTTATAAAAATTAAGAAAAAAGAAATATTATAGTTTAAAATATAAGGGCTTAATAAAATAATAAGTATATAAAAAACTATGTTAACTATAAACATTGAAATGAATCTTTAAAAAGTTAAATGTTTATTAAATTTCTTTTACTCTATATTTTATAATGATAGCATATTATGATTATAAAATAAACTAAAAACTAAAAAAAATAGTCGAAATAATTAAAAAATATACTGAAGTATACATAAAATACGAATATTAGATTCAAATTAATAAAAATGTAGCATAGAATGTTATTTATAGGAGTATTTTGTTTTGAAATGTAAAAAATATTAATATAGTGATAGTTGGAGTTTGATAATTAAATTGGGAATCATTTGATAGTAAAAAAATTGATTTTAATTAGTCTATACTTGAATTAGTAGAAATTATCTAATATTTATGCTATAATAATTAACGGAATACATCTGTATTACTATCGAACCAATTTTTAAGGAGAAAATTTTATATGCTTGTAGATAAACCATTAAAGCTGTTTTCATTGAATGCTAATATTCCATTAGCACAACAAGTAGCGAAGTCACTAGGAGTAGAACTAAGTAAATGTAGTGTGAAAAAATTCAGTGACGGAGAGGTTTCAATTAATATAGAGGAAAGTGTACGTGGTAGCGAAGTATTCGTACTACAATCTACTAGTGGTCCTGTAAATGACAATTTAATGACTTTATTGATTATGATAGATGCACTTAAACGTGCTTCAGTAGACACTATTAATGTTGTGATTCCTTATTACGGATATGCACGTCAAGATAGAAAAGCAAGAAGTCGTGAACCTATTACAGCTAAATTAGTTGCTAACTTATTAGAAGTAGCAGGAGCAGATCGTATAATTGCATTAGATCTTCATGCACTTCAAATTCAAGGATTCTTTGATATTCCAGTTGATCACCTTATGTGTGTACCAATTATTGCGAAATATTTTAAAGAAAAACTTCCAGATATGGAAGAAGTTGTTGTTGTATCACCAGATCACGGTGGCGTAACTCGTGCTAGAAAATTAGCCGACGCTTTAAATACACCAATCGCAATTATTGATAAAAGAAGACCAAAACCAAATGTTGCTGAAGTTATGAATATTGTAGGTAACATTGAAGGGAAAACTTGTATCCTTATAGATGATATTATTGATACAGCGGGTACTATTACTTTAGGAGCTCAAGCACTTAAAGATAGAGGAGCAAAAGAAGTTTATGCAAGTTGCTCACATGCCGTACTAAGTGGACAAGCATTAGATAGAATTGAAAATTCTCCAATTAAAGAATTAGTGTATGCTAACACAATTGATATACCAGAAGAGAAAAAACTAGATAAAATGGTGCCGTTATGTGTAGGTGATTTAATAGCTAAAGCTATTTATAAGATTCACAATAACGAACCAGTAAGTGTTCTTTTTGAATAATAATTAATTAAATTAAATAGATATTTAAAGAAGACAGCGGTGTCCGTTGTCTTCTTTAAGTCGTGAATTCGATAGTAAATAAATAAAGTGAGGATAAATTATGAAATTGATAGTTGGATTAGGAAATCCAGGAAAACAATATGAAAATACAAGACATAATATAGGATTTATGGTTCTTGATGAACTTGCAAAATCATGGAATGTAACTTTTGATAAAACAAAATTTAATGCAGAATATGCTATGACTTATCATAACGGAATTAAATATTTGTTGATTAAACCTACAACATATATGAATCTTTCGGGTGAAGCAGTAGGGAAGTTTTATGATTATTTTGAGATTGATATAGAAGACATCTTAGTAATTTATGATGATTTAGATACTAAAACTGCAAACTTTAAACTTAAAGCAAAAGGAAGTAGCGGTGGGCATAATGGAATTAAGAGCATAATAAGTCATCTTGGAACAGAAAAATTCAATAGACTTAAAATTGGAATCGATAGACCTACGCCTCCTATGAAAGTAGTTGACTATGTACTTGGTAGATTTTCAAAAGATGAGATGAGTGAAATTGAAAAGATTTATTCTAAAAGTATAAATTGTATTGAAGATTTCTCAAAAATGAGTTTTGTGGATTTGATGAACAAATACAACTAGAATATTTGCAGAATAAATAAAAAAACTTATATTAAAACTTATAGATGCAGAGGTTTGTTGATAGCTAAATTTGCTTTATAAAAGATTTTAAGATATCTAATAAATTTTTGTGGGATTGATTTGATAAAATCATTTTCTTTGAAATCACGATTTTTGAATTACTCCCTCTTTGCTATTATTTGTCGTAGAAAGGAGCGTATATGATTAAAGACAGTCTTTTGGGAATTGTAGATTTACAATTAGAAAAAAAGTATAAAAACATAGGGATTTATGGTCAAAATATAACAACACGTGCTTTGAAAATATATAATGAATATAAACAAAGTAATAAAACAGTTGTAGTTTTATCACAGAGTAAAGCAGAAGCTGAAGAGTTATTTACAATACTAAATGATTTTGAAAGTGAAACATACATTTATCCAGAAATTGATATATTAAAACGTCATACTTCTAAGAGTAATGATTTAGTTCAAAATTCGATAAAAGTTCTTGAGAACTTGGTAAATAATATACACAGTATAATTATTATTCCTATAGAAGCTATTTATAGAACTGTGAAAAAGCCTAGTGACTTTAAGAATAATAGCTTTGAAATTAGTGATGATACTATCATTAGCTTTGATGAGTTACAAAGTAAATTAGTAAATATGGGGTATCGTAGAGTTGAAAGTGTTGATGTAGTAGGGGAATTTTCTAAAAGAGGTAGTATAGTTGATATTTTTTCTCCTTTAAGTGAAAAGCCGATAAGGTTAGACTTCTTCGATGATGAGCTTGATAGTATGAGAACTTTTGATGAAATTACACAGAGATCGCTTGATAAAATCAATAGTACTGTTATTTATCCTACAAGTGATTTTTTCCTTACTTCTGAGGAGAAAGATTTAGTTGTTGAAAAAATACTGACTAAATTAAATGATAAAAAAATAAAAGAAGATGCAAATTATCAAGAGATTAGTACATATCTTCAAGAAAGAATAGAAATCTATAAAGCTACTGGAGATTTCAGTGATTTAGAAAGTTTTTCAAATTTAATATATGAAAATTCATTTAGTATTGTAGATTATTTAACAGAAGATACTATTATCTTCTATGACAATTATCATAAAATCATAGAAAAGATAGAAGGTCTAAGAGAGTACTTTTTAACAAGTCTACAGGAAATAAACAGAAGTTATATTTATCAAGATGTAATAGATAATATAGCATTTGAAAAAATACAAAATTTAGATACTAGAAAATACTATTTATCTACTTTGAAATTAAATGATAAAATTATCGAGAAAAACTTTAACTTAGAAATAATTGATTTAGCGTATTATTCAAGCGAGGAATATTTAGCTAAAGAAATCAGGGAGAAAATAACGGATAATTTTAAAGTAATTATCTCGTTAAACACACAAAAACAAAAAGATTATGTTGAGAAAGTGTTATTTGATAATTATTTTTATGATGATATTTATTACGGTGTAAAAGAAGGGAAGATTTTTATTGATGTAAATAAATATCATCTTAAGGGATTAGAAGATAGAAAAAATAAAATATTCCTATTAACTCCGCGTGAACTATTTACTGAAGAAGAAAGAAAAAAACGACGTGTAAAATTCAAGTATACAAATTCAGAAAAAATAAGAAACTATCAAGAACTAAATGTTGGGGATTATATTGTCCATGTTAGTCACGGTATTGGTTTATATGAAGGTATTGAGAATGTAGAAGTAGGGGGAGTATATAAAGACTTCTTAAAGATCGTCTACGATGGTGGGGATATTATTTATGTAGATATAAATAATATGAACTATATTCAAAAATATACCGCTTCTACTGATAATAGGAAACCAGCTTTAAATAAACTTGGTACTAAAAATTGGCAAAAGACTAAGAATAAAGTTCGAAAAGAAATTGAAGATATTTCTGAGGACTTGATTAAACTATATATTAAACGTGAGTTAAGTTCGGGATATGCTTATAGTTTTGACGGTAGTATGCAGTCAGAATTCGAAGCTGATTTTTCGTATGTTCCAACTGATGATCAAGTGAAAGCAACTGAAGAAATAAAAAGAGATATGGAAAAAGAACGACCGATGGATAGACTCCTTTGCGGAGATGTTGGATTCGGTAAGACGGAAGTTGCTATGAGGGTTGCATTTAAAGCTGTTACTGATAATAAGCAAGTCGCTGTTTTAGTACCGACAACGCTATTAGCCGAACAACACTATGATAATTTTGTAAGTAGATTTGCGAATTTTCCTGTTAATATAGAAGTTGTTAGTAGGTTCAAATCTGCAAAAGATATTACCGAAATTTGTAAGAAACTTGAAGATGGTAAGATTGATATTATCGTTGGAACTCATAAGTTATTGAATGATAAGTTTAAGTACAAAGACTTAGGTTTATTAATAATAGATGAAGAGCAACGTTTTGGAGTTAAACATAAAGAAAAAATTAAACATCTTAAAAATACGGTAGATGTACTTACTCTTAGCGCAACTCCTATACCAAGAACACTGCATATGAGTTTAATTGGAATTAGGGACTTATCTGTAATAGAGACTCCACCTAGAGAACGTCAACCTATTCAAACCTTTGTAACAGCCCAGAATAAAATGGTTATCAAAGAAGCGGTTATGAATGAGGTTAATCGCGGAGGTCAGGTATTCTATGTTTATAATAGAGTAGAAACAATCGACGAGAAGTACTTAGAACTAAAACGTTTATTGCCTGATATTAATATTGCTTATGCCCACGGTAGAATGAGTCAAAGAGAACTTGAGAATATTATGTCTGATGTTATCGATAGGAAATATGACATGTTAATATCGACGACTATTATTGAGACTGGTATAGATATTTCAAATGTAAATACTTTGATAGTAGAAGATGCTGATCGTTTTGGATTAAGTCAACTGTATCAACTTCGTGGACGAGTAGGACGTAGTAGTAGAGAAGCCTATGCGTACTTAATGTATGAACCGTTTAAATCATTAACAGAAAACTCAGAGAAAAGATTATCAGCGATTAAGAACTTTACATCTCTAGGAAGCGGATTTAAGATTGCTATGCAAGATTTATCTATTCGTGGAGCAGGTGATGTTCTAGGTGGAAGACAACATGGATTCATCGATTCGGTAGGTTATACGCTATATTCTCAAATGTTAGAACAAGAAATTCAAGCTAAAAAAGGAATTTTAGAACCTTTATTAGAGAAAGATAGAACACAGGATGTTAGTTACTATGAAAATATAATTAAAGAATCAGCTCCGAAAATTAAAAAAGATATTTTTGAAGTTGAGACTGATGATCTTGAAATCAAACTTAATGTAGATGCCTTTATTCCAAAAGAGTATATCTCTAGTGATGCTGATAAAATAGATTTCTATAAGAGATTGAATAATGTTGTAAGTGATGAAGAAATAGAAAGTATCGTTGAAGATTTAATAGATAGATTCTCTGATTTTGGAGAAGAAGTAAATAATCTGATAGATATTTGTTATTTAAAAGTTATGGCAAAAAACACTATGGTAACTAGTATAAAAGAATTAGCGAATAAGGTAGTTATAACATTTGATAAAGATGTTATGAACAGTCTTAAAGGAAAAGAACTATTTACAGCTTTAACGCCGCATAAGGACACACGTATTGTTGCAAAAGATGGATTCTTCCTTGAGATTGATAAAAAAGAAAGATATAGCATCAGACGCATAAGAGAAATGTTGGCTATTGTGAATAATAATTTGGAGGCTGTACATGAGTAAACATAGATGCCCATGGGCAAAAGATCCTTTAGATATTGAATATCATGATAATGAATGGGGTAGAGAAACCCATGATGAACAGATGTTATTCGAATACTTAGTATTAGAGGGGATGCAAGCAGGATTAAGCTGGTCGCTAATATTAAAAAAACGTGAAAATTTTAAACGTGCTTTTGATAATTTTGACTATAATATTTGTGCAAATTATACAGAAGAATATTTAGAATCATTAAGGGAAGATGAGAGTATTATAAGAAATAAGTTGAAAATCTATTCAGTTAGAAAAAATGCTCTAGCATTTATCAAAGTGCAAAAAGAGTTTGGAAGTTTTGACAAGTATATCTGGGGTTTTACAGATTATAAAAAAATCGATAACAAGTTAGAAAGTTACAAAGATGCTCCTAGTGAATCTGATTTGTCTATCAAGATAAGTAAAGATATGAAGAAAAGAGGATTTAGCTTTGTAGGAAGTACCATAATTTATAGTTATATGCAAGCTATTGGTATGATAAACGACCATGAAAAAAATTGTTTTTGTTATGAAAAATGTTGTTAAAAATGAGATTAGATAGATTCAAAGGATGGTCTTTGTAATAGCGTATCTATTCAAATTTAGATATAACTTTACTTTGTAAGAAATAACGTCTATAATATATAAGAATGTTTAATTTTAAGATAGGATTTTATAAATGGATAAGAGAACTGTTAAAATTGAAGAAATAAAAGACAATGAGGTCTTTGTTAATATATTTTTAGAAGAAATAAAAAAAATACAAGAGATTCCAAAAATGCCGAAGTGTGAGTTCTTACATATTGGTGTAACGAGTACTACACAGGTATTAGGAGAAAAAATTGTAGACATTCTTGTTGTTGTTGAGAATTTACATGAGATAACAACATTTGATGAGAAAAGGTTAAATAATATAGGTTATCATAGAATAGCTCATAATGGATTAAAAGGTGTAATTAAGTACGCTAGAATAATTGATTATCTAACAATGAGCTATGATGTAGTACTAAATGTAGTCCAACGAGATACGGAAATACATAAAGATTTTATAAAAATTAAAGAAGTTTTTAATGATGAAGTTTTAAAGAATGAATATAATTCGTTTAAAAATAATAATAAAGAACTTTCGTTTAAAGATTATTCAACGAAAAAAGTAATATTTATAAATGATATGTTAAAAAGGATTGAAAAAAATGATTAAGACAAAAAAAATTGAGGAAATTCTTCTAAGTAGTGAAGTATTGTATAATGAACCTCTAAGAAAATATAGTTTTACGAAAACGGGTGGGAACGCAGAAGTTTTAGTAAAAATAACAAATGAACAAGATTTACAAAATGTTATTAAATTTAGCAACGAAAACAACATAGAACTAACTATTTTAGGAAATGGTTCAAACGTATTAATTTCTGATAATGGTATTGCAGGAATTGTAGCTATTACTAGTGGTATGAATAATATAGAATTACTAGGAGGCGATGTTATTTCTTGTTATGCAGGGTTAACACTTAAAGAACTTACTGATTTTTGTATAGAAAATAACTTAACAAATCTCGAATTTTCATGTGGTATTCCGGGAAGTGTAGGTGGAGCAATCTTCATGAATGCTGGAGCATATGGTGGTGAAATGAAGGAAGTTGTTCAAAAAGTTGAAGTTTTCACTAGAGATGGTGAAAAGAAAATATACACAAATGAACAGATGGAATTTTCATATAGACATTCTGTAATTCAAGAAACAAATGAAATCATTTCTAGAGTGTATTTCCAAATGAAAAAAGGAAATAAAGAAGAAATCATCTCTAAAGTAGAAAAATTGAATAAAATGCGTTCGGATAAGCAACCTTTAGAATACCCCTCATGTGGATCTGTATTTAAAAGACCAGAAGGTTACTTTGCAGGAAAACTAATTCAAGATGCAGGATTGCAAGGTTTAACTGTAGGTGGAGCACAAGTTTCAAAAAAACACGCTGGGTTTATGGTTAATATAAATTCTGCAACGTGCGAAGATTATAAAAATTTAATAAAAGAAGTTCAGAAAAAAGTTTTTGAAGTTTCAGGTGTTGAACTTGAATGTGAAGTTAAAATATTAGGTGAGTAAAAAAAGGAATGACTCTATAAAATCATGATTTCTTAAGAAATCGATTATGTTGAGTCATGCCCTTTTTTTATTTCAAATTATCTATAAATTTTTTATATTGTGCAAGATTTTGTTCATTCTTATTATTAGTTTTCGGTGTATAGAATGTTCTTCCTATTAAGTTATCTGGAAGATATTGTTGCTTAATATAACCAGTAGGATGACTGTGTGGATATTGGTAACCAACACCGCGATTTAGTTTATCAGCTCCGTAATAATGTGCATCTCTCAAGTGATCAGGAATTATGAATTTTGGATTTGTTTTAGTTTCATGTAGTGCATTGTCGATTGCCATATAAGCACTATTAGATTTTAACGAAAGAGCTAATTGGATAACCGCATTAGCTAAAGGTATTCTTGCTTCAGGCAGTCCAAGCATTTTTGAACTTTCAATAGCAGCATGTACAAAAGGTCCGATATTTGGATTAGCAAGACCAATATCTTCATAAGCTATGACGCTCATTCTTCTATAAATTGTATCTAAATCTCCACTATTAATTAATAATGCTAAGTAGTATAGCGATGCATCTACATCACTTCCTCGTATAGACTTTTGAAAAGCACTAATAACGTCATAAAAGGCATCACCATCTTTGTCATATGCTTTGAATTTTCCTAGGGATAAGTTTAATAGCTTCTCTTTTGTGACAATTTCACCTTCATTTGATAAATTATACAAAATCTCAAAAGTATTTAACGAGAATCTTAAATCGCCAGAAGAGTTAAGAGAAATTGTTTTAAATACATCATCTTCAATTATTAATTCTTTTGGAAATATTTCCTTATTATTTGCTATTTCTTTTAGATATCTATAAATATCATCATTAGAAACTTGTTGTAATTCGAAAATAATTAAACGTGATCTAATTGCTGGATTTACCGTATGATAAGGATTATTTGTCGTACATCCAATAACATAAATATTATCAAATTCTATTTCAGGAAGCAGTATATCTTGCATAGGTTTAGTTAATCTATGAAATTCATCAAGAAGTAGAATAACTTTTTTAAATCTTTTTGATTCTTCTATCACAGCAGTTAAGTCCTTTTTTGTACAATTTACAGCATTTAATATTTTGAATTTATAGTCTAGTTCATTAGCTAAAGCATTAGCGATTGAAGTCTTTCCTGTGCCAGGGGGACCATATAATATAAAAGAAAACATTTTTTTGCTTTCTACTATTTTAGAAAGAACTTTTCCATCGCCAATTAAATGATGCTGACCGATTATGTCGTTTATTTTAGTAGGGCGTAATCTATTAATAAGGGTTTCCATGGTACCTCCTTTAAAATTTTATTATCCAATATTAATTATAACATAATTAGCATAGTTGTTGATAGGAAGTTTATCTTGGAGTGAGTCTAAGACAATAAAATTTTACATAAGTTAAAATTTATGGTAAAATAGATTAATCACATTTGGGGATGTTTAGGATTCGACAGGGATGCTAGTCTTCTTGGTGGCATGTAGGAGGGTTGTCTTCTTTAACAACACATCAGTTAAATATAACTGGCGAAAAAACAAATTACGCTTTAGCAGCTTAATAAGCTAAAGGCTGATTACTTTGTTTGACTGTGACAAAGCTAATCGGTTCATTCTTAGCAGTCTACGATTTTTTTCTTCTGTTTGTAGAAAGAAGTAAGAGATTAATCAAACTCGTTTTTCATTGCCTGTTTATCGGCTTAAGTGGAGAATTAAATTCAATAGGTAAACTAAACATGTAGAGGCTAAGGGGAGGTATTTTTGGACGCGGGTTCAAATCCCGCCATCTCCATTTTATAGAAGTATACCATTTCGGTATGCTTTTTTTATTTTATATTACAGGAAAATATTAATATTACCAATATTTCTTTCTAATTGATAATTAATATTAAAATAAAATAACTATTTATATTTTTATTTAAAGTATATTTAAAGTATACAAAAAATATTTTTGTATTATTTATTTTGGTAAATTATTAATTATAATTACTATTATTTAAGCATTTTCTAGTATATATAGTATAATAATTGTTTATTTATCTGTTTTTTTTTTTTGAAAAAAGTAAGTAATATCTCTTTATTAGAGACATTTTTTGTGATATTATAATATATAAATTTTTATAATTTAGAAGGAGAAATATTATAAATGATAGGAAAAAACAACAAAAAAAAATTCCATGAACTCTCTGGAGAAAAGGTGGAAACCTATTCCATTAAAAAATTTAAAGTAGGAGCAGCGAGTGTTCTAATTGGAGTAGGTCTATTTTTTGGAGTTGGTGTCGTAGAAGCTAGTGATAATGGTACTCAAGCACGAGAAGCTACTAATAATTCAGATGAAGGAGTGAATAACCCTAATACTATTCTAGAGAATTCTGTAAAACCAGTAGTGAATAAAATTGTTAATAGTCCTGAGAAAGTAGCTGCAGCTGTTGCAGAAAAGTTAGCAACTCAGTCAGGTGAAAATAGTCAAGTGGAAAGTACAACAAAAGAAGTTGATAAGTCGCTTCTGAATAAAAAAATTGAAGAGTTAAAAGCTCAATTAGAAAGAATTAAAAACAACTCTAAACGACAATCAATGATTGACGATGCTACTAGTAAGTTAGCATCAGCAGAGAGCCTTGCACAATCATCAGCTACACAAACAGAAGTAGATGCTAAAGCAAAAGAAATTAGCTCATTAACTTCTATCTTAAAATCAATTAAAGCAGAAGAAACACCAAAAGAAAATAAAAATCAAGATAGTCGTAATGGTAAAAAGATGGAAGAAGGAACTGGTTTCCGTACTGGAGTCACTAATCAAGCCTTGACAGGATCAATTCATTTTGATACATCAACAGGACCAACAGAAAAACAAATTCCAGTTGCTAATAATGGTGACGGTGAACGTGTTATTAATTTGGCAATTAGTTATTCTGCGTCTTCAACTGAAACAGTTACAGACGGTAAAGTACGTGTAACAATACCAAAAGAATTCTTGCATTCTACTAAAAAACCAGAATTTGCAAATTCATCATTTGTAAAAAGTGTAGATGATTTATCAACTGCTACAAATTATATTTATGATTTAAATTTAAATCCCATGAGCGGGGGGACTGTTGCTGAAAGTTTATTAAAATTATATGTGGGTACCTCTATAAAAAATGCTCCATCGAAAGGCGATGTATTATCAGTTAATACTGATTTTATAGCAGGTGGAGAAACTTTATCAACGAAATCAGCTAGAGCTTCTTTTGACTATTTATCAGAAATTTTATATAGAGAAAAAGAGTGGCGACCAAAAACAGTAAAATATATGGTTGATCAGTTTGGAGCTCCATTACCAGAATTTAAAATGGGATCAGTTTCGAATGGAACTTTCAAGCCAATTGAAGGCAATACATTTAGATTACCATTTATTATGAGTGATCAAAGCTTTTTCAATAATCAAGAAACGGAACAAAATGGGAATGGACGTTTAACAAGTTATGATTATACGATTAGTGGAATACCAGATTTCTTAGAATTAGATCCAATAAATACAAAAAATAATAAGTTTTGGACATTAGAAAATGGAGTTTTAACATTACATCCAGATGAAAAGAATGGTATTGATCAAAGCTTACTTTATGGTGGACCAATTCTGAAGGTAAAAGAAGGTGCATTTAATACTCCGGAAGCTATTGAAAGAGTAATTGAGTCAAATTCTACTAAAGGTTTTAACGCTAATATCGTTTATAAAGCTGTCGGACATAGACCTGATGGTTCAACATTTACTCAGACATTAGAAAATCCTGATGGATTTAGATTATATCTTGGTGATGGTGTTCCTGCTGTTAAAGATCTGGATACAAGAATTTTTCCTGAAACCAATCAACGATTATATTCACATGCAAGTAATGAGGACAAATTTAACGCTAGATTTTCTATTCCAAATGATAAATTAAAAGGTGATGGAGCATTTTTACCAAGTCAGTATATAAACTATTTTATTCCAAAAGATCAAGAAGGGAATTATTTCACAAAATTCCAGTTAAATAGAGTATTTACAAATGAAATAAAAGCTGATGGTTCAAGAGAATTTAGAGGTTATTACAGAGAAAAGTTAGAAGGAAATTTAAAAGAGAATTTTAAATTATATGGAGTAACTAAAGATAACCAAGCTGAATTGTTGAAAGAATATACTTCAATTGATGAATTATATAATACTATTGAAATTAATCCTGAAAAGAAATATGATCATTTAATTCTAAAACATCCGGGTATAGTAGATGAATTTCAAAGATATAATTCAACTTCTAAAACAATAACTGGATTAGAATCAAGACTTGGAGTAACTGTTGGTACATGGAAGGAAAAAGCCCAAGATAAAACAATTCAACGCTATGACGATCAAATAGCGCAAGGGTCTACATCAGAGAATACAATAGAGAGTGCTATAGCTATGGAACGTCCTGCTACGGGTAGTGGTGATTCTGCATGGCATGTCAAAACTCCAACAAAATTAACATTAAATATGAATCAAATAGGGAGTCAAACTTTAACTAAAGATCAGTTAACAAGAGGTCAAACAATTCCTATTGCTGTAACGTATTCAGCAGGGGATTATTTTGGGTTAATAGAATCAGATAAAGATGGAAGTAAGACTTACGATATAAATAAATTGGATCCCAATATTACTAAAACAAGTGTAATGTTATTAGCAGATCCAAAGTTACCATTGAAAGACTTTAGATTAGCAGCAGATAATCGTTTATTATCAAAATACACATTACATTTTGGTGGAGTGAATGGTGATGCTGCAAAAGAACCGTATGATAAATTAAAAGAATCTTATGATACTGTAAATCCAACTAATATTATCGAAAATTATAAAGGAACAGGTAAGCGAGCTTATATCTTTGATTCAAAAGATTTAAATCTTACTGGTTATGATTTAAATAGATGGATAAAAGGTGGATTATATAGTCCTACAGCTTTGACTTTCGAAGTTGAAAATAATGGACAAGTTGAAGCTGGAACTTATGGGATTGAATCTTATTTAGTATGGAATAGTGAATCGGAGACATTAATAGGTAATGACAATTCAATTAATGCTAATTTTGTTGAAAATCATAAGCCAGGTTTATCTATTTCAAAAGCAAATATTAATGTTACTATTAATAATATTGCTGAATATTCATCTTCTTTAACAATTGCTAAACCTGGGACTACAGGTGTACGAGGAATTATTGATGTTAAGAATGGTCAAGAAGTTATCTTATCACCACAAATTGAAAACTTAACAGATCTTCCTCAAAAAGTAAAAGAAGCTGTAGTACTAATACCTAAGACGGAAGCTCTAACATATTTAGAAGGTCCAATAGTTGATGATTCAGACGAATATGATGTAGTTTATACGACATCAACTGCTACTGACAAAACTACTGGAACATATGTAAGTGCAGATCAAATTACAAATTGGAAAGATGTTACTGCCGTTAAATATGTATTTAAAAATAATTATACTGTAACAAAAGAGCATGCCTTTAAACACAACTTTAATCTACGTGTCGATCAGAATAATCCAAACTATGTGCAAAGTACTTCTCAAATTTTTCTTAAAAATGGACAAGATGTTTGGTTAGAATCGAATGTTGTTGGTTTGAGAACGGAAGATGTTCGTGGAAAACTAGAAGTGTACTATAAAACTGTAGATGGCGAGCTCTTGAAAGAATTCCCAAAAACTAGAGATTTTGAAGGACAGCCTTATACTACAACTAAAGAACCAATTCTTAAAGATTTTAGAAATAGATGGTATGCTCTGAACGACTATATTTTTATTGAAGTTCAACCAGATTCTGATCCAGTAGTGGGTACTTATGAAAGACAGGTAACTAAGAAAGTAACCTATTTATATGATAAGGCTAAAGTAAAAGTAGAAACTAAAGATATTATAAGAACTATTAATTATATTGAAAAAAATAATGAGGGTAATATCATTTCTAGTCCAGTGACACAAAAAGTAACAGTTTCAAGAAAAGTGTATACTGGAGAAAAAACAGGACGTGTTGTAGAAGATAATTGGGAAATTCCTGCAGATGCTAAATGGGAGTCTGTAACATCTCCAACACCTTCAGAATGGGAAAAACCAGA
>NZ_CAURMG010000029.1:0-20005 GCF_963525875.1 uncultured Gemella sp.
TATTTATTATACAAAAGTATTAACATAATGTCAATACTTTTGTATAACTTTTTTTCTGTTTTCTAAGCTTTATTTTTAAAAAAGCTCTTAAATTTTGATATTTCAAAGTTTAAGAGCCTCATTATGTAATAATTATGTTTACAATAATTAAATATTTAACCTTATTATTTAACTTTATTTAAGTCTATATTCATTTTTTCAGAGATTTTCTCAATAGCTTTATATGCATCATTATTTGGTTCTTCAAAACCTGTAATACTAAATAAATTTGTTAGAATTTGTATAGTTTCTTTATCGTTTTGAATTTCCAATAAAGCTTGCTTAATTTTCTTTTGAGTTTCCTCGTCAAGATTATTTGATGCAACTACTGTTACTCCTGGGATTAATTCACTTTTAGCAATTGGATGAATATCCTCTTTTAATGTTGGGAATTCTTTAGTGTATTTTCTAATCACATTTTCATAACTTGCAACAGCATCAACATCTTTATTTAATAGTAATTGTAAACTTTTATCGTGTCCACCACTAAATTGGTACTGAATATCTTTTTCTAAATCAATACCAGCTTCTTTCATCATTGCTCCCGCATAAATATAACCAGATGCTGAAGACGGATCAACAAACGCTATTTTCTTACCTTTTAGGTCAGCTATACTTTTTATATTAGAATCTTTTCTAACAAAAACTTCTGCAAAGTAACCAGGTTTACCACTAGTACTTCTTCCCACAAGAAGATTTTTTGTATTACTTTGCTTATTAGAAAGGACTGCTGAAAAGGGAGGAACTAAACCAAAGTCTACACTTCCACTACCTATTCCTTCTATAACCCCTATATAGCTACTCGCTGTAAATACTTCTACCTTCATTCCTAGTTTATCACCTAGTGCTTTAGCAAATGGCGTCAGATCATCTACTAGCTTTTCACTATTACTACTTGGAACTACCCCAAGTTTTAAAACTTTTTCTTCTTTGGTTGTACTTTTTTGAGAACATCCAATTAAAGAAAATACCAATAAAAAAGAAAAAATAGTTAATAATATTTTTTTCATTTTATTTACCTCATATTTGTATATATTTTGTTTTATACATCAAAGTATATCACATTATTTCCTTAAGTAAAATGAAGACGCTCATAAATTAGTAATAAAAAAGTTATTAGTTATCATATTAAATATCAGTTCAAAGAATAAACTGGAATTTAAGCATGAAATAGTGATTTAAAGGTCTATTTGTCATACCTTTATATATTATGATTCCTTACAAAAAACTCCCAAAGTAAAGCTTTCTATTTTTTGGATAGGAAGTTACTTTAGGAATTTATCTTATTTTTAAATTTAACTTTATATAAAGTTAAATAATTTCGAATTATCAACGTTTCATTAAGATTTCATTATTTAATTCCTACTAAAAATAATTAAATTTTTTTCAATCTAGTTTCTTTATTTAACCTTATTTAAATCTATATTCATCTTTTCAGATATTTTTTCAATTGCTTTATATGAGTTTTCATCCGGTTCTTCAAAACCAATAATATTATAAAGATCAGTTATTATTTTTAGTGCTTCTTTATCCTTTTGAACTTCTAATAAAGCTTGTTTTATTTTATTTCTCATTCCTTCATCAAGGTTATTAGAGGCAACTACTGTTACACCGGGAATTAATTCGCTTTTTGAAATAGGATGTATATCTTCATTTAACGTAGGAAATTCTTTTATATATTTTTTTATTAGATTCTCATAACTGGCAATTGCATCAACGTCTTTATTTAACAATAATTGCATACTTTTATCATGACCACCACTAAATTGGTATTGTATATCTTTTTCCAAATCAATACCTGCATCTTTTAATATCGCCCCAGCATAAATATAACCTGATGCTGAAGATGGATCAACAAAAGCTACTTTTTTACCCTTTAAGTCAGATAAACTTTTAATATTTGAATCTTTTCTTACAAAAATCTCAGCATAGTATCCAGGTTTACCAGTTCTACTTGTTCCTACTAGTATATTTTTAGTATTACTTTGTTTATTTGAAAGAACAGCAGAGAAAGGTGGAACTAAACCAAAATCAACACTACCGCTTCCTATTCCTTCTATAACACCAATATAACTACTTGCAGTAAATACTTCTACCTTCATTCCTAGTTTTTCTCCTAAAGCTTTAGCAAATGGTTCTAGATCATCAACCAATTTTTCACTATTACTACTAGGAACTACCCCAAGTTTTAAAACCTTTTCTTCTTTAGTTGAACTTTTTTGTGAACAACCTATTAAAGAAAATACTAAAACAACAGAAAAAATAGCTAAAAATAATTTTTTCATTTTTTACTTACCTCTTATTTTTTAAAAAATATTTTATACTATGAGTATACCACATATTTCCCTATAGTAAAGTATAATGTTCGTATTTTATTAAAAAATGATGAAATAGCGACATGAAAAATCATTTTCAAAACCTTTTGTTCCTGAAATACACTCCTCAAACATATACACCACCTTTTAAAAACGTATTTTAATATGAAAATATCCACTATAGAACAAATATAATAACTCGTTTCATAGTGGATATTATTTGAAAGTTTATAATTAAACTAATTTAGATATAGTTATTCTATATTTTAGAGTTTTCTTGTTTTGCTTATAATCTTTTATAACATATCTTCCATATTTTCTTATTGAAATTATATCACTGACACTGCAATTTTTTTCACCATTTTTTATAACAACATGATTAAGTTTTATAAAATCTTGTTCAAGATACTCTTTAACCCTACTACGTGACTTATTTGTAATTTTAGCAACGATAGAATCAATTCTAAAAGAAGAACTTACTATTTCAAAATCATCATATTTTTTCTCGATTGTTATATCGGTAAGGTTAATTCTTTCAAAATTCAAATTAACTCTACCTGCTTTTGTGAATTCCATCGCTACAAAATCTGCAATTTCTTCATCCATAAAAATATATACCTCATCTTCTAAAACTATAATATCTCCAAATCTATTAAAGTTTATACCTAGATTATGAACAGCTCCCAAAATATTTCTATGTTCTATTGTATTAAACTTATTGTTAAATTTTGCCCTTAAACAAACTATATCATAATCAATATCATAATATTCATTAGAAATGATTTTAGCTCTTTTTCTTTCTGCCTCTTTAAATCCACCAAAAAATTCCAAACTAAAATCGTGATAATTGTATGCTACTATCTTTTCTAAAATAACTTGTTCAAAACTTGTTAGAAATTTAGTAACAGTGTTTCTATTATCAACAAAACTAATACTCTGAAGTAATTTTTCCACTACTTCTCTTTCTTCCATAGATGCTTGCTGTAAAAAATTTATTTTCTTCATAAATCTATACTGTTTTAAATAATAAAGTTACGATGAAATTTTGTAACAAGCTTAACACTATAAGAGCAACAACCGGTGAAATATCTAGCATTCCAATTGGTGGAATAATTTTTCTAAACAACTTCAAATATGGCTCACAAATTGCCTCAAGAAATTCTCCTATAATGTTATTTTTTATTTGTGGAATCCATGAACTTAAGATATAAGCAAAGATACTATATTCATAGAAATTAAATAAATATCTTATATATTTAAATACCCAATAATACTCTGTTATATTTAGCAATATTAATACTCTCCCTCGTAAAAGTCACCTGATACTTCAACTCCATTAGGAACACAAAGGTAAATATCCTCTCCAATAGTTTTTAATCTTGCACCTAGAGCATAAATCCCTCCAGAAATAAAATCTAATAATCTATCAGAAGTTTCAACATCTAGTTTGCTAAGATTAATAATTACTACTTTATTACGTTTAATATCATCAACAATATCCTTACTATCCGCAAAAACTAGCGGTTCTGTTAATATTACATTATTCGTTCTACCTGTTGGTTGACTTTGAACATTTTGTTTATTAACCACTGGATTCTCCTTTTTTACAACTCTTGGTTTTGGTTGTTCTGTTCTAACTTCTTCTCTTTCTACTACTTCATCTTCAAAATCATCTTCATTCACAAAAAGATTATTGAATTTTTTCATCATACTCATATTCTCAAACCTCAACTTACTTATATTTAACTACATCATTATATCATATTTTCATGTGTTTTGAAACTGATTTACTACTATAAAATATAATATTTTCAAAGTGATTTTATTATTAGAACAATATTTATTCAAACTTTATTACTATAAATATATATAAAAAGCAACTTTCAAATTATAGTTTCTTTCAAAACTACGCTCCTAAAGTTGCTTAAAATTATATTTAAAATTTAAATTTATTTTTTGTTCCTAGCCATAAAATTTATTGTATCTTTCCTTCAGTGAAAGCAATAACCTAACAATTAAAACCTTCAAAATAGAATATACAGGAATTCCTAAAATAGCTCCTACAACACCAGAAATATTGACCCCTATCAATATTACAAAAATTACAGTAAGAGGATGCATATTCATACTTCTTCCCATTATATTAGGTGAAATAATGTTTCCTTCTAAGAACTGAACTATTCCCCATACTACAAGCATTTTCACTATCATAACCCAGCTTGTTGACGCAGCAACTAACATAGCAGGTGTAATAGCTATCACAGGTCCTAAGTAAGGAACTATACTTAAAAATGCTGCTATTGTAGCTAGTGAAAACGCATAGTGTAGCCCTATTATATTATAACCAATAAACAGCATAACTCCTATACATAATGAAACCAACATTTGCCCTTGGATATAAGATCCAACTTTTTCATCAATTTCATCAATAGTCTCTTCTACTGATTTTTCTAATTTAGCCGGTAATAAACTTATAACGAATTTATTAAATTTAGATGCATCTTTTAATAAGAAGAAAAGCACAAACGGCATTGTTACTAATACTGATGCAGTAGAGGAAATCGAAGATACTATTCCTTGTGCAATAGATGTTGCTATGCTAACTAATCTTTCACTTATTTTCGATACATTTAAGTTTGTATTCACATATTCTACAACAACTTGAACATAAGCATTATCAGAATATGTTTCCAAATAACCTTTTACTATTTCAATATATCTCGGTAATGCTGTTATCAAATTTTGTGTTTGTTCAACAATTATTGGAACAACACCAATAATAACAATTAAAATTGTAATTATACCTACTAAAATCGCTAATAAACTCGCCGAAAATCTAGATACTTTTTTAGAAAAAAAGTTAACTAGCGGATTCAGCATATAATAGAATACATAAGCAACTATTATAGGTGTTATTATACTTGATACTATTGTGCTTATCGGTGTGAAGATATAAGAAATTTCCGTATATAGATAAATTGCTATACCTAACAAAATAACTATTAATAATATATAAATAATAAATTTTCCACCAATAAACGCTAGTAGTTTATCTTCACGTGACGCTTCTAATTTAGTTTCATCTTTCTGTTTATCCAAATCTTTTCCCATACAATTCCCCTTCTTAAAATTATTTTACTAAATTCAAAGACAACTCATAAATTGTAATAATTGTCATATATCCAAGATACCCTAGTGCAAAAGAAATTAACATTACAAAAACTTTGATTTCTCTTGTACTATTTCTCTTGAAGAATTTCCCAAAATCAATACGTATCATCGAAAAATTCGCAAGTAATATCATAAAAAATAAAATCATTAATTTAAAAATACTCATTTCTATACCATAATGATTATGTTATTTAAACATATCAAGCCAACCTTTTTTCTTGAAGAACCATAACATACCGAATGCGATACCCAACATTATAGCTACAACTATGTAGTAACCATATTGCCACTCTAATTCTGGCATATACTTGAAGTTCATACCATACCACCCTACTATGAAGGTCAACGGTAAGAAAATTGTAGAAATAACGGTTAGTGTCATCATAATATTATTTGATTTCAATGAGTTATATGTCATAAAATTTTCACGGATATCACTAGCTAACTCACGGTTTGCTTCGATTATTTCTGTTTGTTGAACAAGATCATCATAAATATCATGGAAATATTTTCGATCATTATCTGTCATTTCCACTCTACGCGATACTAAAAACCTATGAATAAGCTCACGCATCGGTAATAATCCTCTACGAAGTTTTAACAAGTCACTTCGAAGATCAAAAACCTCATCCATAATCTTACTTCCCGCTGTATATGAATCAGACTCTTCAATTTCATCTAAACGATTTTCAATTTTTGAGATAATCGGCATATATCCTTCGACTATTTCTGATACAAGCATGTGCATTACATGTAAAGGTGAATATTCTGCACCACGTTGAAGGACTTTAGGAATTATTTTATTTACATAACGTATGTGTGAGAGGTGGAACGTTACAATATAATTTTTTCCAACAAACATATTCAATGTCTCATAATCATCATCAATATTTTTAAGTACATGCGATACTAAGAATATTTGTTGTCTTGTTATTTCAATTTTTGGTCTTTGTAAAAGAGTTAAACAGTCTTCAATTAAAAGTTCATGGAACTTGAAGAATGTTGATAGCAAATTAATTTCACTTCGAGTCGGACTATCAAAATCAACCCAATACCATGCTATATCTTGCTCTTTAAGTCTTTCTAAACTTACTTCTGTAAGAATATTTCCTTTTTTATCTACTGCTAGAGTTTTTAACATTAGATTTCACCTCTCTTATTATTTTCACATTAACAATAATACCACACTTACTATAAATAGTAAATTTATTATTTCAAATTAGTGGAAATATAATGCATAACAATTCCAGCTGCAATAGAAACATTCAAACTCTCCGCTCGGCCTGGCATTGATATCTTAAGTAAATTATTTACCTTTTCTAAAATATCTTCACTAACACCTGAGCCTTCGTTTCCGAATACTACCGCAACTTTTCCACTAATATTATTTAATTGCTCTATATATTTATCTGCTTTCAAACTTGTTGCAAAAATATTAAATTCACTCATTTCATCTAATAATTTTACCAATTCAACATTATCAAAACAATCAATATGGAAGTTACTCCCTTGCGTACTTCTTATAACTTTTTGTCCATATAAGCTAGTTGTTCCCTTCCCAAGTATTATACAATCAAAATCAAATGCATCTGCTGTTCTAATAATAGTTCCCAAGTTACCAGGATCTTGAATCCTATCCAATATCAAAACTTTACTATATTTATTAATTTCTAGTTCTTTATTTACTACTTTACATATAGCTATTATCCCTTGTGATGTAATAGTATCAGATATGTTTTTCATAACACTATTTGAAACTTTGGTTATTTCTCCTCTAAAAGCTTCTATCAAAGAAAATTCTTCAAAATTTTCAGAGATAATAATTTCTTCTACTACTTTAGCTTCAATAGCTTCTTCTACTAGGTGCTTCCCTTCAATCAAATATAATCCATATTTTTTTATATTTTTATTTTCTTTTAATTTTTGTATATCTTTAATTTTCTTATTAGTTGCTGATGTAATCATTTTATCTCCAATAAATTAATTTTGTACTTTTAGTATTCATATATAATTATAATCAATGTTGAAGAAATTTTCAAATTATGATATAATTCATTTACAGATATTACAATATAAAGGAGTTCATTATGTCATCATTTTTACTATCAACAATAGTTTTAGTGGTTGTTTTAGGAGCAGTTGGACTTTTTAATTACTTTAGATTAAAAGGTGCAGTTACAAAACTTCCTTATGAAGAATTTAGAAAAGACCTTAGAAAAGTTCAATTAATTGATGTTAGAGAAAAAGAAGATTTTAAATACGCTCATATCAATGGAGCTCGTAATATGCCTTCATCTCAATTTAATTTCCTATATACATCTTTAAGAAAAGATCAACCGATTTATCTTTGTGATAAAAACGGAACTTTAGCACCTCGTGCTGCATTAACTCTTAAAAAGCACGGTTATACTAATGTATACATGTTAAAAAATGGTCTTCAAGATTGGAAAGAAAATCTAAAAACAAAAAGATAAATACTAAAAAGTACTTAACTATTTCATTTGGTTAAGTACTTTTTCTTTATGTATTATTTAATCAACAAAACTTGAAAATTATTTCCTAGCTATCTATTGAATACTATTATATTTTGTGTTAGTATTATCCTTAAATAATTCCTAAATGGAGGACATTTCACGACTAAATATTATTACGATCCAAACATGAACCGAGGTTATATTCCTGGAAGATATGTTAATAAAGTAGTTTTTCTTATTATCACTTTCTTTTTAGGTCATATTGGTATTCAATACTTTTATATTGGAAAAAACTTTAAAGGAATAATGTGCCTTTTATTTTGTTGGACTTTTATACCATCAATAATAGCTTTCTTTACATTTATAATAACATTATTCAAACCAGCAAATGAACATGGTGATATTTTTATACACTATTAATTAATAATACACGTAATACAAAATTTTAAAAAAAATAATAAAATCAAGGTATTCATAATGATATGTATTCTTTCATTGGATAAACCACTGAAATGTATGTATATCATTTCTACCTTGATTTTTATTTGAATTTCTTACTCTGCAGCTTCTTCTATTTTTTCAGTTTCAGCCATCGCTTTAGCTTCTTCTTCTAATTTATCAATATGCATATATTTATTTAAGTATCCTTTAAGTAGAACTAAAACCACTCCTAGTACAATTACTACTCCGCCGATAAATGTAAACACTTGTGTATAATTTAATTGTACTGTTAACTTCGCTAAATATCCAGAAATTATATTTGCCAGTGAGAATGTTAAGTACCAAATTCCCATTGCAATTGAAGCATATTTAGCTGGTGCAAGTTTGTTAAACATCGCCATACCTATCGGAGAAAGGAACAATTCTCCAACCGTTAATAATACATATGTAACTAAGATATATACTATGTTAATTTTCATTCCACTTTCTACATCACCATTAATTGTGTTCAACCCTAATACCATTACTATAAAAGCAAGCCCTGAAATAATCATTCCAAGTCCCATTTTCGTACCAGTATCCAAGTCTCCTCGTTTTGTTTTACTTAATTTAACCCATAATGCACCGAAAACTGGAGCTAAGATTGCACATAATAGACCGTTAAATGATACTAACCATGGTGTTGGAACAGTCCAACCAAAAATATTTCTATCTACAGATTTTTGAGTTAAGATTGTAAATGATGTTTGTGTTTGGAACCAAGCTGCCCAGAATAATGTTGAAAATATAAACATTACTGCCATAGCTTTCATTCTGTCCATATCAATTTTAGTTAATGGATGGTTAACAGATTTTTTAGCAGTTTTGCTCGCTGTTGGATATTTTCCTTTATCTTTCAACCAAACAGGTGCAAAGAATGCAAATACTACAAATTGTAAAAATGCAAGTGCTGCAGCAGCTAAGAACCCTACACGATATCCATAAGAAACAATTTTCCCATCATTAGCTACATTAGCGAACCAACTATCTGTAATTAAACCAAACACAATAGGTCCAAATAAACTCCCGATATTAATAGCCATATAGAAGATGCTGTAAGCTGCATCTTTCATCGTTACTTGGTCACGCTCATACAATGCACCTACTATCGCACTGATGTTACCTTTACCAATACCAGCTGCAACAAGTAACAGAATTAAACTTGTAATTACCGTCCATAATTCACTAGTTGAAAAATACAAAGCAACATACCCGATACAACTAAATACTGTTCCCAATATAATAGATTTTTGAAGACCTAAATATTTATCTGCTAACCAACCACCAATAAGTGCCATCATATACCCGGCAGCAGCATAATATCCATATAATGTTACAGCGAAACCTTTTTCAAGCCCTAGCCCTCCTTCAGCTGTTCCTGTTGTAAAGAACAGAATCATAAATCCAATTATACCATATGCATAAAAGTTTTGTATAACGGTAGTTATATTCACAAGATGAAGACCTTTAGGATGTTTCATTTTTTCTACTTTCTCCATAATAATTTCCTCCTTGAACTTTTATTTTAATCTTCATTTTTATTGTATAATAACAACATTTTAAAATCAATCAATTTTTATTATTGAAAATAAACTACTTTGATTTACAATTATATATTTTCTTATATTTATCTTTTTATGTTATATAACAAAATTATGTTTACCTTATTATATTAATATTTACTTTATATATATTCTATAATATGTAAATAAAAAACTATCTTATTTAATATATATTCATAACTAAATATATATTAAATTTACAAATTAGCCAAAAGTCAACTAAGAAACAAAAAATGGGAGTGACTCAAAAATCATGATTTCGAAGAAATCAATTTTGTTAAGTCACTCCCACTAAGGTTACTATATATCTAAAAAGCTTTTAGAAAACACATTTTAATATCAATAAACCACTTGGTCTATAAGTTTTCATATTAACTTTTCATTTTACACTTCTTATAAAATTTATTACACCAGCATTTATAGAGGTTACTCCATAAACCCTTTTAATTTATTTAACTTCGATGGGTGTTTTAATTTTCTAATAGCTTTTGCTTCAATTTGACGAATACGTTCACGAGTTACACCAAACGCACTACCAACTTCTTCTAAAGTATGAGTTTTACCATCTTTAAGACCAAAACGTAATTTTAATACATTTTCTTCACGATCAGTAAGCGTTTCTAAAATTTCTTCTAGTTGTTCTTTTAGTAATTCGTTTGCTGCATGTTCTACTGGAGATTGTGCTTCTTTATCTTCAATGAAATCTCCTAAATGTGAATCATCCTCCTCACCAATTGGTGTTTCTAATGAAACAGGCTCTTGAGCTATTTTTAAGATTTCACGTACTTTTTCTGGAGTCATATTCATTTTCTTAGCAATTTCTTCAGGTTTAGGTTCGCGTCCTAAATCTTGTAGTAATTGTCTTTGAATACGAATTAGTCGATTGATAGTCTCTACCATATGAACAGGAATACGAATGGTTCTCGCCTGATCCGCTATAGCACGAGTAATGGCTTGACGAATCCACCAAGTTGCATATGTAGAGAATTTAAATCCTTTAGAGTAGTCGAATTTTTCTACCGCTTTGATTAATCCCATATTTCCTTCTTGAATTAAATCTAGGAATAACATACCACGTCCAACATAACGTTTTGCAATACTTACTACAAGACGTAAGTTTGCTTCTGCTAAATCTTTTTTAGCCTGTTCTTTTTCAGCTTCAGTACCAGTTTCGATAATCTTAGAAAGTTCTAATTCTTTTTCTTTTGATAATAGCGGCACTTTACCAATTTCTTTTAAGTACATTCTCACAGGGTCATTAGTTCTGATTCCTGCTGGAACTGATAAATCTTCTAAGTCAAGTTCTTCTTCCTCTTCCTCTACATGATTTTCATTAATTAAAATAATGTCCTCATTATTTAATTCCTCATAAAAATCATCCATCGCTTCAGAAGAAATGTCTAATTTTGATAATGCATCTACAATTTCTTCTTGTGTCAGCTCACCTTGTTTTTTACCTTTTTCTAACAATTCTTTTTTTATTGTCTCAAAATCTTTTACTTTCTTAGCCATGTTCTTCTCCTCTATTTCTTATAATTTTTCAACTGCAATAATAGTTCTTTTTGAGTTTCAATATCCATTTCTTGAATAGCAACTCTCAGTCTATTTTTTATTTCTTCTAATGTAATTTCTTTTCTAGAAAAATACTTTATATAATCACTTACAACTTCACTCGTCGGATTTTCTTCAATTAAAAAATCAGTTTCATCAATATATGTTGCAAGTCTAACAATTTCTTCATCCTCTATACTATGAATAAATTTATGTATATGAAATTCTAGATTATTATTATAATAAATAACTAAATAATCCAATAAATTCTCAAAAATTTCTTGAGGAAAATAGCATTTCTCTAATTCATTGTATTTTTCTACAAACAATGCCCTATTGACAAAAAAGTATTTGAATAATCTACACACTTTTTTGTCATAATTGGTTGTTCTAAACAACTTTTCTGTATTAGCTGGTGCTACCCATAGTTCAGCTGCCTTTTTTCTTTTCACATTCACTTGACCTAATTCTTTAAGAAGAACTTGACGTTCGATTCCGAACTCCTCTGCCAAATTAGTAAGTAATATGTATTTTAATGATTCATCTTCAATATACGCAATATTAGTTAAAATTTCATTTTTATAACTAATACGCTGTTCTATATTTGTCTTCGAATCATTTTTACAATAGTCAATTTTATAGTTTATAAAGTGATCTTTATTATTTTTTATATAACTAACAATATCAAAATCTGGATTTTTAGAATTTTTATCCGTTAAAAACTCATCTAAATCTTTTGCACCTGAAAATTTCAACTTATAGACATTATCCGTTTTTTGGATAATTCTATTACCTATTTCTATCTGTGCTTTAGAACCTGCTTCGTCATTATCTAGACTCAACGTGACTTTACTAACAAGCGATAGAATTTCATTTAATTTATTACTGTCTATATTAGTTCCCATCAATGCAACAGCATTTTTTATACCATTTTGATGAGCTTTAATTACATCCATATACCCTTCACAAAGTATTACTTCATTTTCTTTAGCAATAAATGAACGAGCATCTGAGAAATTATATAAGACTGTTCTTTTTTCAAAAATTTTTGTTTCATGCGTATTATAGTATTTAGGGACACTTTTATCTAAAGACATAGTCCTCCCTGAAAATGCTACAACTTGATTCTGATTATTTTTTATTGGGAACATTATTCTGTCTTTAAAAACGTCATAATAATCTCCATTGTCATTTTTTCCTAATAATCCAGCTTCTACCATTGTATTTAAAGCAATTTGATTCGAATTGAAAAAGTTTAGAGCAATATTATTCTCTCGTGGCGCATATCCTATATTGAAATGTTTAATAACATCAATACTTAATCCCCTATCTAACAAATACTTTAAAGCAACCTCAGCTTCTTTCGTATTTAAAAGAATATAATTATAGTAATCTGCCAACAACATATGCCCATAATACATCAAATCAAGCTCATTATTTAAATCGTAACCAGCTTCTAAATTAATATTTGACTCTATATCTAGTCCTAGTCTCGTGCCGAGCTTTACGATTGCCTGATTATAAGTAATATTTTCAATCAGTGATAAAAATTGGAATATATTGCCACCTTTACCACATCCAAAACAATGGGCTATTCTTTTTTCTGGAGAAACAGTAAATGATGGAGTTTTCTCGTTATGGAACGGACATAATCCTAAGTAATTTTGTCCTCTTTTTTCTAGTTTTACATATTCGCTAACTAGACTAACTATATCAATATTATCAAAAATATAGTCTATATCCTTTTTAGATAATTTCGCCATCTTGCTCCTCCTCTTTCTCAATTTACCATTAGGAATAAAATCAATAGATAATTTCCCAACATTAATTATAACATACAATGTAGCTTTTTTACATAGCTTCATTTAATATTTATTGTATTATAGGAAGTTAAACTAAATAATCACTCTAATATTTTATTATTTACATAGCTTCTATACTTTATATTTTTTCAAAATATATAAAATTACAATTACTATTTTAATACAATTTATAGTTAAATATTAAATTAACATATTACAATTTCTATAATATAATTATATAATTTAAAGAATTTTTTTATTTTATAACAATATAATACAATTATTTACTTTCAACTAAATACTGTAAAACAACACGTATAGCATTTTACACAAATTTAGGTTATAATATGAATATCACTAAAAAAAGGAGCATAGATGTGAAAGTAATTATAGTCGGTGGTGGTAAAGTTGGCGAACTTCTTTGTGCTGATTTTTCTAACACATTTGATGAAGTAACAATTATCGATACAAATGAAAGACGAGTAGAAAAACTTGTGGAAATATACGATATTAACGGTTTAATTGGAAATGGTGCAAATTCTGATATTTTACTAGAAGCTGATGCTGCTAATGCAGATATGTTCATTTCTGTTACTACAAGTGATGAAATCAATATGATTGCATGTATAGCAGCGAAACAAATCGGAGCTAAGTACACTATAGCAAGGATACGTAATCCTGAATATTCTAAAACAAAAGAATTCATAAAGCAGTCATTAGGTATCGATCTTATGGTTAACCCTGAATACGAAGCTGCTAAACAAATATTCTATATGTTAAAATATCCTACCGCTATTAAGGTAGAAAGTTTTTCTAATAATAAGTTTAATATATTAGAGGTAATTATTGATAATAACAGTATTCTAAAGGGAGTTTCTCTTATTGAAAGTAAAAATTATATTGATTTTCCTTCTCTAGTTTGTTTAGTAGAACGTCATGGTAATGTTTTTGTACCACGTGGTAACTATGTATTCGAAATAGGAGATAAGATACATATTACTGCTTCTAATAAAAACTTAAAAAAATTCTATAAACTTTTAGGTAATAAAGATAATCTTGAGAAAAAAATAACATCTTCTCTAATCATTGGAGCTAGTAAGATAACATATTATCTTGTTGATTTTTTACAAAAAGCATCATTCTATACGAAAGTTATAGAAATTGATAAAGACAAAGCGATAACTCTTAGTGAAACTTACCCGGAAATTGATGTTATTTGGGCTGATGGTAGTGACCGTGATACCTTAATAGAAGAAGGTATCCAAACTTTTGATAGTTGTATATCTCTTACAGGATTAGATGAAGAAAATATTATTATAAACCTATATGCTGATAAACTCGGTATCAAAAAAACTGTAGCAAAAGTTAATCGTGCTTCACTAAAGCAAATTGCTGAAGATATAGGTCAATATTCTTATATAACACCTAAAGAAATCGTTGGAAATATAATAAAAAAATATACAAAATCATTACAAGGTAGTCGTGCTTCTGATATAGAAAACTTCTATCGTATTGCTAACAGTAAAGCTGAAGTTATTGAGTTTAAGATAACTAGCGATCACTCTAGAGTTATTGGTACTAAATTAAAAGATCTTAATATAAATAATAATACGTTAATTGCATTTATTATTAGAAACAATAAACAAATCTTCCCAAACGGGGATGATGAAATAAAAGTAAACGATAATGTTGTAGTTGTTAATTACCAACAAAAGCTTGAACATATCGATGATATTCTTGTTGGGAGGTAACATATGAATTTTAAAATGATTTTTCACGTACTAGGAAAAATGTTAATGTTTTTGGCTGGATTATTGATTCTACCAACTATAGTATCAATTATTTACAAAGAACCTAACTACGTTACTAATTCTTTCTTCAGTACTATTTTAATATGTTTTGTGTTATCATTCACACTATATTTAATAACTAAAGATGTTGAAGAACGTGATTTTTATAAAAGAGAAGGATATGTTATTGTGACATTAACTTGGGTAATATTTTCACTCTTAGGTGCCCTTCCTTTTTATCTTTCTGGAGAAATTCCTAATTATATTGATAGTTTCTTTGAAACAGTTAGTGGATTTACTACAACTGGTTCAACAATACTAGAAGATGTAGAAAAATTAAATAATAGTTTACTCTTTTGGAGAAGTTTTACTCACTTTATCGGTGGTATGGGGGTTATCGTTTTTGCATTAGCAATCTTACCTCGCTCACCTCACACTATACATATTGCTAAAGCTGAAGTACCTGGCCCTTATTTTGGTAAAGTTGTCTCATCTATGAAACAAACAGCCATTTACCTTTATGGAATCTACATTGCACTTACCATTATTCTATTTTGTCTTCTACTTTTAGGAGGAATAGGTATATTTGATAGTATTAATCTAGCATTTTCAACTGCTGGTACAGGTGGTTTTGGAGTGAAAAATTCAGGAATTGCATATTATAATAGTACATATATAACAGTTATTATAGCTATTTTTATGCTTATTTTCTCAATGAATTTAAGTTTAATATATTTTATCGTATTTAAAAGATACTTTAAAGTTCTAAAAAGTGAAGAATTACGTTGGTTTTTTAGAATGATTTCTATTCTTTCTGTTATAATGTTCCTTGACATATATCGATCTTATGATACTCCAAATCATAGTTTACTTGATGTATTTTTCACAGTTTCATCAGTTGTCTCTACTACTGGTTTTACCTATAATGATTTTAATATTTGGCCTGTATTTTCTAAAATGATAATTTTAATATTAATGATAGTTGGTGGTTGTACAGGGGGAACAGCTGGGGGAATAAAAATACCTAGACTAATTTTCTTCGTCAAAAATGCTAAACAAAGTATCGGAAAGGCTCTAAATCCTAGAAAAATAACGATGTTCAAAATAGATGGAAAAGTTATTAAAGATACTACTCCACTTTCTAACTATCTACTACTTTTTGGTTTCGTATATGTTATAATTTTATTTTTAGTAACATTCCAAATAAACGATTTCGAAGATGCTATTTCTTTGACTGTTACTTCTATCAGTAATGCAGGACCCGCATTTAATCACTACGGGCCTATGAGTAATTTTTCTCAAATACCTTACTTTACAAAAATAGTATTATCGGTATCAATGTTATTAGGTCGTTTAGAGTTGATGCCATTAATAGTATTCTTCTCTGCAAATACATGGAAAAAACGCAGAAAAAAAGTTAGAGAAAATCAAAAAATTATAAATAATTGTAATGAATAATGAAAATTAAAAATCGAAAAAATTAATAGTGTTTTAAAGGATTTTACATTTGTATTATAGATACCTTGTATTTATAGACACTTACGTTTTAGAGGCTTATTTTCCAATATTCAAAAAACTTGTAGATAAAGAAAGAGCTCTCCGCACTAGGCGAAGGGCTCTTATTTAATATACCTTGTTATTGGACACTTATTTTCTTATTGATCAAAAAAAATTAGACGATATTTCTATCGTCTAATTTTTTTGCTTTTTAATTGCAACTATTTATCTTTACGACGTTTTGTTGCAGCTAGTAAACCACCAAGTATAGCTAAACCTAATCCGGCTACTCCAGTATTTGTTTCTGTTGTTCCAGTATTTGCTAAACGTTTTGTTTGAACTTTAGATGTAACTTTTTCTTCTGATGAGTTTGTTGGTACTGAAATCGTTGATGTAGATTTTCTAAAGATATGTACTGTGTTTCCATTCTCATCCGTTGTCGTTCTATCGAATTCATATCCTGGAACTGTTCCATGTCCTTTTATTCCTTTTTCTACTTTAATTGGATTTCCATTTTCATCTGTCCAGATTGTTACTTTACTTTGTTCTGGAGTAGGTGTAGATTTCTTAGCATACACATGTACTGTATTACCATTTGCATCTTTCTTCGTTTCTTTGAAAGTATATTCAGGAATATCTTTCTTATCCGTTCTTCCTTTTTCTGGTGATTTAATTTCTTTACCATTTTCGTCAACAAATGTTGTCACTACTTTATGGTAAATATAATTAACATTTGTTGTACCTTCAGTAAGTTTACCTTTTTCAACGGATGTTTCTGATACTTTTAGAAGTTCATATACATCACCGTTTTCTACAATAATCGTTGAAACTTTGTGATCCGTTGTATCGTAATCTTTACCAACTAAGTCTGCTTCAGTATCAACTACCATATTTGGAACAACTTTACCTTCTGGTGTTTTACCAGAAATTGGGTTACCTTCTTCATCTAAATAGTTTACTAAGACTAATCCGATATGTGCTTCAGGATATTCCGTTGTATTATCTAATGGTTCATAAACATACGTAATGACCGAAGTTCTAGCTTTAACCCCTGATTTTTCTGCATCTGATGATTTCAATACTTTAATTAGTTTGTATTTCTTACCATCTTTTGTCGTAATCATTTGAGGTTTATGATCAGTCGTATCATATTTAGTCGCTATTGGAGAGTTTGGTGTATCAATTACTGTGCTTGTAACTTCTTTACCAGATTCAGTAGTACCTGAAATTGGACGTCCAAATTTATCTTTATAGACAACAACCACATTACCATATTTTTGATTTGAAGCTGGTTCTTGTACTTCTTCGTATACATAAGTAACTGTTTGTTCTTGATCACTTAATTTACCATTTTCAGAAGCTGAATCAGTTTTTCTTTCTTTCAACAGATATACTTTTCCGTCTTTTTCAATACGTTCAAGTTTCAATGCTTCAATCGATGCATCGTAATCTGTTCCAATGAACTTATCTTTTGTTTCTACTGTTTGTGAATCACTTAATGTTTCACCAGTAGTTGATACATAAGTTACTTTAACTGATTTACCTTCAGCTTGTTCATAAATATGTTTTGTATTGCCTTTATTATCAGTTTCTGTACGAACAAATTTATATCCATAGATATCTTTCGTTGGTTGTTTAGAGCCATCTACTTCACCTTCAACAGGTTTATTGTTCTTATCAACTGTGATAACGTTACCTGCTGGATCTACAAATGTTGTAACTGGACGAACTGTTGGTGTATAAGTTTTTTCTAATGGAGTACCATTAATATCTTTAATTTGTACTGTTACTCCAGTAGCTTTTCCAGCAAAGTCTTTTTCTGGTGTGAATGTAATAACATTATTCGCTAATGTATATGTTCCTTCACCTGGAACTTTTACTTCTGTAGCTGCTTTTCCATTTTTATCCACTAATGTTAATGTTGATGGATTTAATGCTACTGTTTCATCACCTTTGTTGAAGTTTACTGTAGCTTTATCTTCATCTTTCTTATCAAAGACAACTGTTGATGTTTGTGGTTTTCCTTTTGCCCCTTGTGTTTCTGAGCTTTCACCAGTTGGTAATACTTTAGCTACTATTGCTTTGTACTTCGCTGTTACAGCTGTTCCGTTCTTATCGACACGTTTAACCGTTACTTCTGGTGCTTCACCAACGAAGTCTTTATCAGGTGTAAAGGTTACTGTTCCGTCTTTAGCTACTGTAAATGTTCCAACTTTATCAACTGTCTTACTGATTTGACCATTATCGAATGTTGCAGGTGACTCATCATCCATTGGTACTTCAGGAGTTCCTGGTGTGAACACTGGTGTTCCTGTTTGTACTTTTCCTTGAAGTCCTGTTGATGTTGTATCTTTTCCTGTTGGTGTTACTTTCGTTAATGTTGGCGTGTAAGTTGCTTTAGCTGGTGTTCCATTTGCGTCTTTTACTTGTACTGTTGCTGGTGGAACTTCTCCTACATATGATTTATCTGTTGGAGTGAATTTCACTTCTCCAGTTGGTAGGCCATTTGGATCTTTAACAAGTGTATAAGTACCAATTACTTTACCATCTTTACTTACTTCCAATGATTCTACTGGTGTTGTTCCATCAGTTCCTAATAGAGTCATCTTCGATTTGTCAATTTCTACAGGTGTGTTTTCTGTTCCTGGTTCTTTACCTGGATTGAATGTTACACGTCCTGTTTGTTCAACACCTTGTGGTCCACTTGATGTTCCATTTTCTGATGTTGGTGTGATTGGTGTAATTACTGGTGTATACGTTGTAGTTGCTTCTGAACCATTTGTATCTTTACCTTGAACAGTTACTGGTTTTAGTTTTCCAGCATAAGCTTTATCAGTTGGTGTAAATGTTACAACTGGTTGTCCATCTACGACTTTAATCGTATAAGTACCCACTTGTTTTGTTCCATCTTCTGACATTGCTGGAACTGTATCTAATGGTGTTTTACCTTCTTGTCCACCTAATAGTTTGTAAGCATTTGGATCCATTGGGACTGTTTTTTCTTCAGTTCCAATTGTTGCTTTTCCTGGTGTGAAGCTTACTGTTACTTCTTGTGTTGCACCTTGTACTTTTGTAGTTGATGCTTCAGTTGCTGATGGTGTTACTCCTACAACAGTTGGTTTGTATTTCGCTGTTGCTGGTGTTCCATTTTTATCTTTACGAACAATAGATACTTCTATCGCTTCCCCTTTGAATGTTGGAAGTGGTGTGAACGTTACGACACCATTGTCATCAATTGTGTATGTTCCTTGGTTTGGAACTTCTAATGATGTTACTTCTGCTTCTTCTCCAGTCTTACTTGGATCGATTAGTTTCGCTTTGCTT
>NZ_CAURMG010000030.1:0-18403 GCF_963525875.1 uncultured Gemella sp.
ATGTATAACATAGAGGCAATAACAATTAATCCACTGCTATTATTTTACACAAAGATTAGTTTATCATTATTTAAATAATAAGTCAACTATTTTGATGCATTTAGAAACATATTTCGGCAAATTTTTTAAAAGTTTGATATTCTCCATCGACTTCAGGATGCCATTGAACACCAATAAGATTATCTCGTTCTATCGCTTCAATAGTTCCATCGTCCGCCACCGCTGTAACTTTGAAACCAGCAGCTAATTTATTAATTGCCTGATGATGTATAGAATTAACATTATTTTCTTGTCCGTATAAACTATATAAAAATGAATCTTTGTTTATTTTTACTGTATGTCTTACTAATTTTTCTTTGCTAGTATGTTCATCAATGTGTTGTTTTAATGTTCCTCCAAAGAAAATATTAAGGCTTTGTAATCCGCTACAAATTCCCAAAATAGGCTTCTTCGCTTTATCGAATAATTCTATAAGTCTAAAGTCTAATTCGTCTTCATAACTATCTTCGGGATAAGTTAATCCTTCAAGTGGTACTTCACCGTAATATTTAGGATTTATATCTCTATCTCTACCTGCAATTATTAGACCACTACACATGGCTGCAATTTCCTCTATTCCATTTTGCGAACAAACTGGAAATAATATAAAACCTGCTTTTTCTGCCATTTCTGAAAAATAACCATTTATATACAGTCTTCTTTTATCTATACCAGCATCAGATCTATAGTCTGTGCTTCTTGTTGAAATTGCTATTATTTTCATGTGCAATGCCCTCCTTTTTTCAATTTATGTTTTTAATTATATAAACTTTATAGATAAATGTCAAGATTGATTTTTCTTTATTTTCAGAAATTTTAGTTAAATTTAATTATTCAAATGATTCTTTAAAATATATAGCAAATTTCTTTATAACTTATTTACATTATTGTAATTATTGCTAAAGATATGTATAATAATAATTGTGCTAAATTTAAAGGAGGAATAATTAGATGAATTATTTATTGACTGTTAAATATCCTAAACAAGAAGTTATAGAAGATGGAAAAGAATCTGTTACCAACATTAAAGAAAATATAGAAGATGTTACAGCCGAAAATCTCTTAGAAAAGTACCAAGAGTTTCAGCGTGTAGGATATGATGTCAAAGTTAATTTTGTAACTTCGGAAGTATATGATGAATTTGATGTATTTAAAATGGCTGAAATTTTCGATTTGAATGCTATCGACTATAGTGCTAAATTAAAATTTATCAATCGATCTAACAAAGGCTCACACGATTATATTAGTAATCTTGCTAAACTATTCGATAGATATACTTTTGATTATGATATTACAATAAAGTTAAAAATAAATGAGAAGTCCGAAATTGATTTTAAAAATGAAGACACTTGGTTTGGTGAAACACCTATTTATCAAATAAATCCTAAAATTAACGTAAAAGATGCAAAACTATTTAAAAATCTTTATGATGAATTAAATGAAATCGCTCAAGTAAGTGCTGAGATTAAACCTAAAAAGACAGAAGAAAAAATACTTTTACTTTCGTTAGATAACTATCCAGCGGGTACAGAAGTAGTTTTCACCCTTAAGGATTCTGAGATATACGAGTAATTTATATTTTCAAACTGAAAATCAACTATCCATTAGATATTGATTTTCAGTTTTTTACTTTTCTATAAAAAAAAGAAGACAACAAAGAAATTTCTCTGTTGTCTTGACGAAATTGGTACAAGACCAATATTAACGTTTTGAGAATTGAGGAGCACGTCTCGCACCACGAAGACCGTATTTTTTACGTTCTTTCATACGAGGGTCACGAGTTAGTAATCCTGCTGGTTTTAAATCTTTACGGTATTCTGGGTTTACTTCTAGTAAAGCACGTGCAATTCCGTGACGGATTGCTTGAGCTTGTCCTGTGTATCCTCCACCGTTAACGTTAACTAAAACGTCATAGTTACCTGTAGTAGATGTAACTTCTAAAGGTTGCATTAAGTCTAATACTAATGATTCTAATGGTAAGTATTCACGCATTTCTCTGTTGTTAATAACAACTTTCCCTGTTCCAGGTACTAATCTTACACGTGCTACTGAGCTTTTACGGCGTCCTGTACCGCGATATTCTACTTGTGCCATTTAATTATTTCCTCCTATATTATCCACGTAATTCGTATTTTTCTGGTTTTTGTGCTGCGTGTGGGTGTTCAGCTCCACGGTATACGTGAAGTTTCATACCTTGAGCTCTACCTAAAGTATTTTTTGGTAACATACCTTTGATAGATAGTTCTAAAAGTTCTTCTGGATATTTTTCTACCATTAATCCAGCAGTTCTTTCTTTTAACCCACCTGGGTGCATTGTGTGACGACGGTAAATTTTATCAGTTAATTTTTTACCAGTTAACACAATTTTCTCAGCGTTGATAATGATAACATTATCCCCAGTATCGATGTGTGGTGTATAAGTAGGTTTGTGTTTCCCTCTTAAAATTGAAGCTACCTCTGATGATAAGCGACCTAAAGTTTGTCCTTCAGCATCGATTACATACCATTTTTTTTCTACAGTTGATGGCTTTGCCATATATGTTTGACGCATGTCTTTTTTCCTCCTAGATGTTGTTTGTTAATCTGTCATAACGACTAAGTTTTCCGGGGCTTACTCGTGAAGATATATAAACAATATCATAAGTAATAATACATTATTTGACGTTAAATGTCAAGATATTTTCTTTACTTTTATTTATATTTCTTCAGTTTTTTCCGTATCAAAGTTAAAATTAAGGGATACTCTATAATTTATTATTTTATATTTCTCCCTTAACTATTTTAATAATATTTTTATAGACTATTTAATTAGCTCTAATGCTGCTTTTACTCTAGCTGCTACACGTTCTTTTCCAAGTAACTCTAAACTTGTGTTTAATTCTGGTCCATGCATTGATCCAGTTGAAGCGATACGAATCGGCATAAATAAGTTTTTACCTTTTACACCAGTATCTTTTTGGATTTCTTTAATTAATCCTTTAATATTGTCTGCTGTAAATTCTTCAACAGCTGTTACTTTTGTTAAAAAGTCTTCAAACACAGTTACTGTTGTTTCTTGTTTTAAGATTTCTAATTCTTCTTCATCAAATTTTACATCTTCTACAAAGAATTGTTTTGTTAATTCAATGATTTCAGCACCATAACTCATTTGTGGTTGATATAACGAAATTAATTTTTCAAACCAAGCTTTGTTACTTTCTACTTCTTCAGCTGTTACAACACCCTCTTTTACAAAGAATGGTAAAGCTAAGTCTACAATTCTCTCTAATGGTTGTGCTTTTATATATTGGTTGTTAATCCAAGTTAGTTTATTGTTGTCAAAGAATGCTGGTGATTTACTTAAACGTTTTTCATCAAAGATTTTAATGAATTCTTCTTTGGTAAATATTTCTTGCTCACCTTCTGGAGACCAACCTAATAATGTAATGAAATTAAATAATGCTTCAGGTAAATATCCTAAATCATCATATTGTTCAATAAATTGAATTATACTTTCATCGCGTTTAGATAATTTTTTCTTATTTTCATTAACAATAAGGGTCATGTGCCCAAATCTTGGTGCTTCAAATCCTAAAGCCTCATATACAACAAGCTGTTTTGGTGTGTTCGATACATGATCATCGCCACGTAGAACGTGAGAAATTTGCATTAGATAGTCATCAATTACTACTGCGAAGTTGTAAGTAGCAACTCCATCATTTTTAATGATTACAAAATCACCGAAATCACGACCTTCAAATGATAACTCACCTTTAACCATATCATCAAAACTATACGTTCTATCTTGAGGAACACGAATACGAATTGATGGTTTTCTGCCTTCCTTTTCAAAAGCTTCTTGTTCTTCTTTAGTAAGGTGGGCGTGTTTTCCACTGTAACGCGGAGGTAATCCATTTGCGATTTGTTCTTCTCTTTCAGCTTCTAATTCTTCAGCTGTCATGTAACATTTATATGCTTTATCTTCTGCAATAAGTTGATCGGCATATTTTTGATAAATATCAATTCTTTCTGATTGACGATATGGTCCGAATTCTTTCTCTTTTCCAATACCTTCGTCATAATCTAGACCTAACCAGTCCATGTATTTTAGTTGACTTCTTTCACCTTCTTCTTTATTACGTTTGAAGTCAGTATCTTCTATTCTTAATACAAAATCTCCACCATAATGTTTTGCAAAAAGGTAATTAAATAATGCTGTACGTGCATTACCGATATGTAAATTTCCAGTTGGAGATGGTGCATATCTTACTCTTACTTTTGTCATAGTTATCTCCTTTTTCATTATTAATTAAATTATAATACTAAATCATTATAACATAAACTATATTCATATTTCAATGAAAGTTCTATATTTCGCTAAGAAAACCTTTCTTAAATCATCAATTATATTTTAGATTGTTAGTTATGTTAAATGGAGTCGATTCAAAAGTCCTAAATTAAAAAAAGCGTATATGATAACTCATAGACGCAGTTGTTTATTGATATCTAAATTCACTCTATAGAGATTTTTTAGATATTAAATAAACTATGCGGAAGTGACTCGACAAAATCTTGTTTCTACGAGATCACGATTTTCGAGTCACCCCCACTTAGTTCTCTATCTTACTCTTTAATTCTTATTGATTAATATCTACTGGACGCTTTAAATTTTTTTGTATCAACGTTACCATTTCTGTAACACCAGTTTGATTTAGGTGAACTCTATCCGGTTCAAATAAATCTTTACCACTACTTGCTACAGTATACCAATCTATTATCTTAACATTAGAATGTTTTTCTTTTGCTTCTTGTAATGCAGTATTTACTGTTTTTTCCCAGGCTCTTGGAACTTTAATATTAACAAAATATATGTCCGCCTTATCAAAAACTTTTAATAGATCTTCTATTTGACTTTCTGTAAATGGTCCATTTGTTCCTAATTGGAAGATAATAGCTGAATTTTCATTATTGTATTGAGAGTATCCTTTTGCTTCTTCAACAGCTACATACAACTGTCTACCAATTTTCCCATCAATCACCGCTCCTGGATATACCTCTTGGAATTTTTCTCCAATATCTACTGTTAGTGAATCCCCAATAACTACAACTGAACTATATTTCTTCTCAGTATTTTTGTTATCATTTTTATCATCTTTGTTTTCAGCTTTCTTATTATCTTGATTTTGATTGTTATCCTTATTATTCTCTCCCTTATTAATAAACTGACTCTCTTTATTAGACTCTACTTCTTTCACAAAAGCAGTAGAAATATAAGGAACGCTCTTACCTAAAATCCCCATAACAAACAATAAAGATACGATTACAGTTATACTTGCTACAGTTTTTTTCGTTTTCTTTGATTTTTTTACAAGTTTTTTATAAATTACACTTACATAGTTTTTAAATCCTAATTTTCTTATCGGCGTTTCTACAAAAACATAACTAATTATAGCAACGATAAATGTTAGAATAACACGTAATATTACATAGAAAATATTAGGATTACCTATTTCAGATACAGGTGTTGTTAGTACTAATATCGGAAAATGCCATAAATATAAGCTATATGAAATTTTCCCTATGAAAACAACAGGTTTAAATGATAATAATTTTGCCATTACCGTATGTTGTTTCCCACTACTAATTATGATTATTATACCTAAGATTGCTACTAGTAAAAATCCACCTCTATACAACCAAGTGTTATATTCAGATGTGTATATCATAATAGTTATTAAAGTCGCAATTGATATTAAAGAAATAACACTATACACAATGTTTTCTTGTGGTGTTATTTTTGTATTTAATTTATCCATTGGATACAATATTGCACCTACTACACCTACAAGAAGTGAAAATGCTCTTGTATCTGTACCAAAATAAATACGACTGATATTATTTATATCAAATAATAATATATGTGTTATTAATGAAACAAATATTAATCCCAATACAATATATAAGAAACTTTTACTTAGTTTATACGTACCGTCTTTTCCTTTTTTCTTACTATTAATTAATAAAAATAACAATGGAAAAATCATATAAAACTGTTCTTCAATGGCAAGTGACCACAAATGTTTAAATGGACTCTGTGATCCAAAACTATCAAAGTAGTCTAACTTATGAAAAATATACCACCAGTTACTTGAATATATATATCCAAAAATTGCATCTAAATGACTCTTTTTAAGAAGAACTTCATTAAACATTACCATTAATATTATTCCAACAGTAATCATAAAATAAACTGCTGGCAATAGTCGTCTTGCTCTTCTCAAATAGAAATTATATAGATTTATACTACCTGTTTTCCTATACTCTTTTATAATTAATGAACTTATTAAATATCCTGATAATACAAAAAATAAATCTACACCTAAAAATCCACCTGGTAGGTAATTTACATCTACATGGTAAATAATAACAGCTAAAACTGCTAATGCCCTCAAGCTGTCTATACTTGGAAGGTATCTCGATTTGTTGTTAGTCATTTTTACCTCCTTTAATCTTTGTACATTGCTAGTGCAACACGACCTCTTTGTTTATCTACATCTATTACATAAACATCGACAATCTGACCTACACTAAGAACGTCAAGTGGGTTTTTAATATAATTTTTACTAATTTTCGAAATATGCACCATCGCATCTTGTTTAAGACCAATGTCTATAAATGCTCCAAATTGTGTAATATTTCTAACAGTTCCTGCTAGCTTAACTCCAATCTGAAGATCATCAATAGTTAAAATATCAGATTTTAACAACGGCTTAGCAAACGACTCACGTTCATCTCTTAACGGCTGTTTTAAATCTTTAATTATGTCTTCAAGAGTTTCTAATCCAACTCCAATTTTTTCAGATAACACTTTCTTATCTTTTGTTTCTACTCTTGTTACAAACTCTTCAGTTCCAACATCTTTCGTTGATAAGTTTAATTCTTTTAATAGATTTTCTGCTGCTTTGTAACTTTCTGGGTGAATCCCTGTAGCATCAAATATATTTTTACTATCTGGAATTCTAAAGAAACCTACACATTGCTCAAATGTTTTCTTTCCAAGTCTAGGAACTTTTGCAATATCTTTAATAGTCTCAATTTTACCATTTTCTTGACGATATGCCACTATGTTTTTAGCAATTTGTTTATTAACTCCAGAAACATAAGATAATAATGAAACAGAAGCCGTATTAACATTAACTCCAACCTTATTAACAGCTGTTTCTACTACGAAAGTAAGCTCTTTTTCTAGAAATTTAGGTGTAATATCGTGTTGGTATTGTCCTACACCAATTGATTTAGGATCTATTTTTACTAGTTCACTTAATGGATCTTGAATACGGCGTGCAATAGATACAGCACTTCTTTCTTCTACGTTAAAGTCAGGGAATTCTTCACGTGCAACTTCACTTGCTGAGTACACACTTGCCCCCGCTTCATTCACAATTACATAATCTATTTTTAATCCCGCTTCTTTTAAGTTTTCTACTACAAATTTCTCTGTTTCACGAGAGGCAGTCCCATTACCAATAGCAATTAAATTAATATTATGCTTATTAATAAATTTAATTAAATCTTTTTTTGACTTTTCTTGTTTATCTAGTGAAGCTGGTTTATGCGGATAAATTACCATTTTATCAATAAAATTGCCGTATTCATCTACAATCGCCATTTTACAACCAGTTCTAAAGGCTGGATCTATTCCTAGTACTTTTTTGTTTTTTAATGGACTTTGCATTAGAAGTTGTTTTAAGTTTTCTGAGAAAATAACTACTGAGTCTTCCTCAGCTTTCTTAGTTAAATCGCTTCGTATTTCTCTTTCTATAGATGGAAAGATTAATCGTTTCATACTATCAGCTATACATTCTAATAATAAATCACTAATCACAGTTTGACGATTTTTTGTTAATCCACGTAATATAAAATTGTGTAATCTATCTTTATCATTTTCGATACTAACACGAATTATTCCTTCTTTTTCAGCTCTGTTTAAAGCCAATATTCTATGAGAAGCAATTTTTGAAATTTGCTCACCAAATTCATAGTAGTTTTTGTATGTAGAATTTTCGTCTTTTTCTTCGCCATCTTTTTTCAGTGTTGAAGTAATTTGACCAAACTTTCTAGTGTTTTCTAATACATATTCACGATATTTTGCACTATCAGAAATATTTTCTGCAATAATATCTAATGCATAGTTGATAGCTTCTTCAACACTATTAACTTCTTTTTCAGCATTTATATACTTAGCAGCTTCTTTATTTAAATCATCTAATGATTTTGGAAGTTTTAAAATATAATTAGCTAGTTTCTCTAATCCTTTTTCTTTAGCTATCGTAGCCTTAGTACGTTTTTTTTCTTTAAAAGGACGATATAAATCTTCAACCCTTTGCAGCTTTTCTTGTGCTAAAATATCTTTTTTTAAATCCTCAGTAAGTAGACCTTTTTCTGAAATTAATCTAATTACTTCTTCTTTTCTTTCTTCAAGTGATTTTAAATAATTAAATTCATCTTGAATTTGTTTAATGGCAACTTCATCTAAAGAATTTGTTAATTCTTTTCGATATCTGGCTATAAATGCAATTGTATTTCCCTCTTCTAATAAGTTCAATACATTTACTATATACTTATCTTGTATTTTAAGCTTATCTGCCAAGTTTTTTGTAATTTTCTCGTACATACTATAACTCCATTTTATTTTTATAATAAATTCTTGGAACACGTTTGTTTATGCAACAAAATATTTCATAACTTATTGTATTTTGGTATGCGGCAAAGTCGTCTATTGATACTCTTTGTCCATTATGCTCTCCATAAAATAAAACAGTATCCCCTACTTTTACATTTTCACTGCAACGTACCATAAGTTGATCCATACAAACACGCCCTACTATTTCACAATCTTCTGCTCCTACTTTAATTTTAAAACCTTGTGCACGCCTTAGTAAACCGTCAGCATAGCCGATAGGAACAGTTGCTATATATTCATCTTGTTTAGCTTCATAACTAACACCATATCCTAATTTTTCACCTTGCGAAAATTTCTTGACATGAGTTACTTTGCTTAATAATGTAGCTACTGGTTCTATCTGAACCTTATCTAATTTTTCTATATTTTCACTCGGATAGCATCCATATAGCATAATTCCTATTCTCGTCATATTATACCGATCATCTCTATCACTATATTTTACAGTCCCTGCTGAATTTTCTATATGGATATATTTTGGTTTGTGAGTAAAAATTTTTATTTTTTCTTCAAAACTTTCTGTTTGATAATCATCATAGATATCATCTGCACCATCTGCATTTGAATAATGCGAGAAAATTCCTTCAAAATCTATTTTTTCTGAATCTAGTAGTCTATCAATACTTTTTAATTCCTCTACATTAGAAGTTCCTATTCTTCCCATTCCTGTATCAATCTTTACATGTATTTTTAATTTTTTATCCAAAGTTTCCAGTTCAGAAAGACATTCTTTTAACCAAGTATTAGATGGACAAGTTAGAGAAATATTACTTTCGATTGCGTATTTTATATTTTTAGGATTTGTGACACCTAATACAAGTACCATACTGTCTTGAATTACTTCTTTTAGTTCTAGTGCTTCTTCTAATGTTGCTGTAGCAAAATGTCTAACTCCATTTTGATAAAGATGATTGGCAATTACTTTAGCTCCTAATCCATATGAATCAGCTTTAACTATTGCTAAACCGATTTTTTTATTATTAAGTTCATTCAACTTATTATAATTATTCAATAAAGCATCCAAGTTTACTCTTAATTGAGTCGGTCTATCATTAATCATCAATCTTGTCCCCTTTTTCTAAAATAACAAATGCCACGACCGTTGTATCAGTATGGCTTATAGTAAGATGAGTTATAAAGTCTTTATATTCTATAAAAGGTTTTCCTTTATCGTCTTTTTTTACTTCTACATCATGAAAAGAAAACTCTTTAGAAAGTCCAACTCCTAGTGCTTTTGAAGTAGCTTCTTTAACTGCAAAGCGTCCAGCTAGAAATTCCATTTTCCTTCTATGATTTGTTATTTTATAAAATTCATTTAATTCATTTTCTGTATATAATTTTTCAAGTCGTTTTTTATCATCAACATATTTTTCAAAGCGATGAATATCGACGATATCACAACCGATTCCGTAAATCATTTTTTACCTCTTGATTATATAGTCTTACATTATTATATCACTAATATAGATTTTATGAAAGAAATATTAGTTTAATATTTATCTTCATTATTTACATAAATTTTATGTTATTCTTTTACTATGTAGCCTAATAATAGTTTTAATATAATATATAATTTAACTTATAACAAAAAAAGATTGCCAATTTTCATTGACAATCTAGTATTCATTAATCTCTATTATTACTATTTAGTAATATGAAGACGAATCTTAACATTTCCATTAAAGCTACAACCGCCGCTGCAACATAAGTTAAGGCAGCTGCTGTTAGAACTTTACGACAGTGTCTATGTTCTTGATCGTCTACGATATTTAAATCAACCACTTGTTCTAATGCTCGTTTTGATGCATCGAACTCAACTGGTAATGTTACAACTTGGAATAGAACTGCGAATAGCATTAATCCTACACCAATCCAAGCAACTGTATAACCATATTTTCCGATTAATCCTGTTAATAAGAATCCTATCATAATAAGTATTGTTGATAAGTTCCCACCAAAATTAGCTAAAGGCACTAAAGCGTGTCTCCATCTCATTGGTTGATAATCTGCTACCTTATCTTGAATAACATGACCAATTTCATGTGCTGCTATCGCCACTGAAGCAACTGTTGGTTGATCATGTACAATAGGTGATAGTACAACAATATTATTAGTTGGATCATAGTGGTCTGATAATTCAACCTCACCTCTTACTACCTTAACACCTGCAATTCCATTTGCTTGCATTATAATTTCTGCAACTTCTTTTCCAGTTAAACCTGATTTTGTTCTTACTTTTTTATATCTTTCGTATGTTCTTTTTACCTTAAATTGTGCCCATAAAGGAATCAACATAATTAGTAAAAAGTAAATTATATAACTTCCTGACATTCCATAATATCCTAATGGCATATAGATTACCTCCTAATTAGTAAAGTATATAAGAAGAATTATACCATGTTCTAAAATTATTTGCTAGTATTTTGACTAAATTTTACCATTGATAATAAAAGTAATTAATTTTCTGTACTTTACAATTGATTTTCAATTTCTTTCCATACTCCTCTTTTAAATATAAAAAATACGATCCAAAAGCAAATTCACTTCTAGATCGTACTATAATATTTAACACTTATTATTAGTTTCTTTGGCGTGCTAATAGTTTAATAGGTGTTCCTTCAAAATTGAATGAATCACGAATTCTATTCTCTAAAAATCTCTCATAAGAGAAGTGCATAAGCTCTGGATAGTTTACAAAGAACACGAATGTTGGTGGATTAATAGCAACTTGAGAAGCATAGAAAATATTAAGTCTCTTACCTTTATCTTGCGGTGTTGGATTCATAGCAACAGCATCAACAACAATCTCATTTAGAGTTGAACTTTGGATACGTCGTTGTCTATTTTCATAAGATTCTTTAATTAATGGGAAAATATTAAATACACGCTGTTTAGTTTTGGCAGAAACATATATAATTTTTGCATAATCTAAGTACGCAAAACTATCACGAATTTTTTCATCAAATTCTTTCATAGTTTTATCGTCTTTTGCTATTGCATCCCATTTATTTACAACTATAATTACTCCTTTTCCAGATTCATGTGCATATCCAGCTACTTTCTTATCTTGTTCAATAATGCCTTCTTCGGCATTAAGAACAACTAACACGACATCTGAACGTTCAATTGCTTTTAGTGAACGTAATACAGAATATTTTTCACAACTTTCATATACTTTACCACGCTTTCTAATACCTGCTGTATCAATTACAACGTACTCATCTCCATTATGTCTGAAATCAGTATCGATTGCATCACGCGTAGTTCCAGCAATATCAGATGCAATAACGCGTTCTTCTCCTAAAATAGTATTAATTAAACTAGATTTACCAACATTTGGTCGCCCAATAAGAGAGAATCTGATTTTTTCATCTTCTTCCTCTTCATCAAGTACCTTAAAGTTTTTACAAACTTCGTCTAATAAATCACCAATACCTAATCCATGAGATCCTGAAATTGGAAATGGATCTCCAAATCCTAGTGAATAGAAATCATAAATCATATGATTCATATCGAAGTTATCAATTTTATTTACTGCAAGCACAACTGGTTTATCTGTTTTATATAATAACTTCGCAACTTCCTCATCATCACTAGTTACTCCATCTCGACCATTCGTTAAGAAAATTATAACATCTGCTTCATCAATTGCTAACTCTGCTTGTGCTCTAATTTGTTTTTGGAACGGAGTATCTTCCAACTCGATTCCTCCTGTATCTATCATAAAGAATGAATAATTTAACCATTCTGCTTTTGAGTATATTCTATCACGAGTAACACCCGCTACATCTTCTACAATAGATAATCTATCACCAATTATTTTATTGAATATTGTAGATTTCCCGACGTTTGGTCTACCTATTATCGCAACTGTTGGTTTTGCCATGTTGTTACCTCCATATCTATATATTTTCTTTCGAATTACCTAAAGTTTTATTAAAAACTATGTTATTTATAAAAAACGTTGGTACATTCAACTTGCTTTAATACCTAAAAAATAAAAGCAATAGACAAGCTTATCTACTGCCTTTATTTCTTTATTTTTCAAATTAAAGTTCGATATCTTTAAATTTGTCCCCTAAGCTAAATGAAGTATCTTCATCTTTTAAGTAAGAAGTATCATACTCAGCTTCTTCCTTAACTTCTTCTTTAACTGGTTTTTCTAATAATTCTTTAATTGATAGAGATAGTCTTTCTGTTTCAAAATCAAATTCTAAAACTTTTACTGTAACTTTATCTCCTTTTTTAAGAACGTCTTCTACTTTTGTCACTCTATCGTGAGAAATTTGAGAAATATGTACTAATCCTTCTACATCAGGTAATACCTCTACAAAAGCTCCGAATGCTGTTGTATTACGAACAACACCTTCTAATACGTCACCAGTTTTGATTGTAGCACGAGCAACTTCCCATTGTGTTGGTAATAATGTTTTTGCAGAAAGTGAAACTTTTTCATTTTCTTTGTCGACAGCAATAACTGCAACTTTAACAGTATCTCCAACTGATAGTACATCAGAAACTTTTTCTACACGTGCGTGAGAAATTTCTGAGATGTGTAATAATCCATCAACTTCACCAATGTTAACGAATGCACCAAAGTCAGTAATACGACTAACTTTACCTTCGATTACATCACCTTCATTAATGTTTCCATAAACTTCTGCTAACTTTTTAGCTTTTTCTTCTTCTAAAATAACGCGTCTGTTTAAGATAATTTTGTTTTTAGCTTTATCTACTTCTTCAATTTTGAATGTGTATTCATTTCCTACAAATTTAGATAAGTCTTTTCTAAATTTAGTGTCAATATATGAACCTGGAATAAATGCACGTAATCCTTCTACATCAGCTAATAATCCACCTTTAGTTTGTCCTGAAACTGTTGCTTGAATTAATTCACCGTTTTCGAATTTTTCGATTAGTCCTGTCCATGATAATTCTACTAATTTTTTATATTCAGCGTTTTCTAAGATTTTGTGAGATAAATAGATTACACCTGGTACATCTTCTGATCTTTTTTCACGATCAGCTCTAATTCCTGTTACTTGAGCTTCTACTTCGTCACCAACTGATAATACTTCTTCAATATTTTCGAATGGTTTTCTTGTGATTTGATTACGTAAGATTACGCAGTCGTATTGAGCTCCTGCAACATCTACGTATACTTTATCATTATCTATTTTAGATACTGTACCAGTTACTTTGTCTCCTTTTTTCAGCATTTCTGAGCTATTTAATAATTCCTCAAATGAAGTTGTCATTACTTCTAATCCTCCTGTGCTTACAATACATACTATATTAATATTATACATCAAAAATATAGTTATGTCATTTATTTTACGTTAATTTTTTAATTCTTTTTTTATTTCATCAAGTAATTTTTCTTCTTCTTTACTTAATTCATAATTTTCCAGTAAATCTGGACGCCTAGTTAGTGTTCTTCGCAAACTTTCTTTTTTTCTATAAATTTCTATGTTTTTATGGTGACCGCTAGTTAATACATCTGGAACTAACATTCCTTTATAATCTTTCGGTCTTGTGTATTGTGGATATTCCAATAGACCGGTAGAAAATGAATCATCTTTGTGAGATTCTTCTTTTCCTAGTACATCTGGAACAAGTCTAGCTATACTATCAACCATTGTCATCGCTGCAAATTCTCCACCAGTCAAAATAAAATCACCTATAGACAATTCATCAGTTACTAAAAATTCTCTAATTCTTTCATCATAACCTTCATAATGGCCACAAATAAAAATTAAATGATCTTCTTGTGATAATTCTTCTGCTTTTTTTTGACTAAATCTTTCCCCTTGTGGGCACAATAATATAATACGTGTTTTATCCGTTTTATCTAAACTTTCAACAGCGTTAAATATCGGTTCTGGTTTCAATACCATTCCTTGACCACCACCGAATGGATAATCATCTACTTGGTTATGTTTATTACCAGAAAATTTTCGATAATCAACTATATTTATGTCTAATAAGTTATTGTCTTTTGCTTTTCCTAATATTGAGTGATTTAGTGAATCAAACATATCTGGAAACAATGTAAGTATATCAATTTTCATTAGTCAATTAATCCTTCCATAACTTCTATGTCGATTCTTTTATTTGCAACGTCTATTTTCTTAACTACATCTTCAATATAGGGTATTAGAATTTCTTTACCATTTTGAGATTTTATAACCCAAACATCATTTGCACCAGGTGTAAGAATCTCAGCGATTTCTCCTAATGATTTGTCATTTTCATCAAAAACTTCACATCCGATGATTTCATGGAAATAAAATTCGTTTTCTTTTAATTCTCCAATATTCTCAGAATCAATTTTTATTTGTAGATTTTTTAATTTTTCCGCTTCTTCTATTGTGTCAATTCCTTCGAATTTTACTAAAAGATTATTTTTATGAGTTCTGTAACTTTCTACAACTACTTCCTTTACAACTTGATTACCTCTAGTTATTAATAGTTCAGTACCTTTTTTAAATCGTTGTTCTTCAAAATCTGTAGAAGAAATTACTTTTACTTCTCCTTTTAATGAGTGCGTATTAACTATTTTTCCAACTTTTAATCGCATTTATGTCTCCTTGATCTTATATTTTTATTTTTTTACTCTCATTCGTATGAAATAAGATATATTTTCAATAATAATTATCGATAACGATAATCCAATTAATAAAGTAGATATTCTATTCCAATTTCTATATTCTATATTATTTACAAGCAAATGTCCAATTCCACCTGCACCTACCATACCTAAGATAGTTGAATTCTTGATGTTCGCTTCGAATCTGTACAGTACGATAGTTACAAACTCAGGGAAATAACCGTTAAATATTATTTTTACATAACTAACAAAACTTCCAAGACCTAAACTTTTAGTCATCAGTAGTACATTATTATTAATTCCTTCTAATACTTCATTGTACATCTTCGTCATTACACCCACGGTATATATATATAATGCGAAAAAGCTACTTATCGCACCTGGTCCGAATCCTCTAAAGAATATTAATGCCACAATAATAGGTGGAAATGTTCTTAGAATATTTATAAAGACTTTCATACTAAGAGCTTTATATTTTCCAAAAAGGTTTACTGATGATAAATACGATGTAAATATCGCTGTTACTGCAGCAAAAATCGTAGCACTAAATGCTATTTCTATACTTACTAATAGCTCACTTAACATTTTAGTAGAATAAGCTAAATCGGGATTTATTATACCTTTTCCTAATACCGACAATTGTTTTAAACCTATAAAAAATCTCTCGTGAGAAATATTTATAAACTTAGTAACATAAACAATACTCCCCAGTATAATTAAAGGAATTGCAACTCTTACTAAATTCTTTCTAAGAATAAATTTTTCAAATGTTAATTGTGATGTATTTTGTAAATTTCTAAAATAATAACTTACTAAATCAATTATAAAAATCAAAATTACTAGTGTAATGACAATGATAGAAACTCTATCATATCTTAAGTGGTTTAATTCTTGCCATAATCTTTGACCAATTCCACCTGCTCCAACTAATCCTAAAACACTAGCTCCACGAATACTCGATTCTAATGTTAAAAAGTAGACAGAGATTACCTGAGGTTTTAAATTAGATAAAATTGCATTTTTATAAATAACAAACTTCGAACTGCCTAATGATTCCATAGCTTCTAGTTGTTTAAGTTCCACTTCTTCTGCATACTCTTTTAACAATTTAGCCGCTGTTAGTAAATTAATTAAATATATACTGACAAAACCGCTAAATACACCCGTACTAAAAAGACTAACTAAAATAGCTGCGATAATTAGAAATGGCATCGTTCTAAATACTGAAAAAATTGCACTGAAAACCTTAGGTATTATTTTCAATCTAAATAACACATTTGTCAATATAGGTAATAACAATAACGCTGTACATAATGCTAAGATTGATGAAAATAATGCAATATTTATTGTTTCAACTATCGGTTGTTTTAGTTCCGGTAAAATTGAAAAATCAATAGGATACATTCTCCCAAGCAAATTGTGTATTCTTTTAAAACCTAGTGAAAATGTTTTAGTATCATACTGCATATAAGCAATAATAAGTATAAATCCTACAAATACTACAGTTAATACTTTGGTTATATATTTTCTAATTATAAAGTTCATCAAATTCATCTTTCGTCACCTTATCAGAATCTTTATAAAATAAAACTTTTCCGTCTTTCAATCCTAAAATTTTTGTACTATATTTCTTCGCAAGATTTACGTCATGTAAATTTATTAAAACTGTTATTCCATTTTGCTTATTTAATTTTTTAAAAGTATCCATTATGAGCGTAGTATTTTTCTCATCTAAACTACTGACAGGTTCATCAGCTAGCAACAATTTTGGATCTTGTGCTAAAGCTTTAGCTATAGCCACTCTTTGTTTTTGCCCTCCTGATAAGTATTTTGATTTCTTAAAGGCTTCTTCTTCCAATCCTACTTGTCTTAAGTAACCAACACCTTCTTCATATTCTTCTTTAGTATACCCAAGGAAGAGTCCTGCAATTGATTTTTTCACCAAATAAGGTGTCAAAACATTTTCAACAGTATATAAATTATCTAATACATTATAATCTTGGAAAATAAACGCTATTTCCCTACGAATCATTTTCAACTTCTTCTTATTAAAATTAATTATGTTTTCCCCAGATATATTAATTTCTCCTGAGTTAGGTTTATTTAACAAGTTTAAACAGCGCAGCAAAGTTGATTTACCTGCACCACTCTTGCCTACTATCGCTATAAACTCCCCGTTAGGTACATCAAACGATATACCATTTAGTATATTTCTCGCCCCATAATTAAAAACCAAATTTTTAACTTCTAACTTTTCATTTTTCACATCATCACCTCATAGTTAAATAATGAATTTTAAAATAAATAAGTAAATCTACTTAGTAAAATTTTATAATTACTATTATATCACTTAAACTATAAATTTTCAGTATTTTATTATTACAATTTCTTTAATATTTAAACGACTAACATAAAATTTGAACTTTTACTATTATATTAAAATAAATACTCGCCTACATAAAATAGACGAGCACAAAAATTATTTAATAAATGTAGTAATTTCATCAACAGATAAACTTGAATCACACACTACTTTAACTTCACCAGCTTCTGCAACTAATAAACCTGGAACAGTTCTTACTGAATATTTATCACGTAATGATTCTATACCTGATGCATCAGAAAAATCTTGAGAGTCGATAAAGAACGCTTCTACTTTATTAGAAACTACTACTTCACTTAATTTCGGCATAAATCTTCTGCAAAACGGGCAAGATGATCTCCCGATAAATAATACAAATTTCTCCTTTGAATCAATTTTATCAAAAGCAGTTTTTGAATCAATTACTTTAAAATTTTCTAGATATTCTTCAAATGTTTTTTCCATGTTTTTTTCTCCTAATATTTTATAGATTTAATTTTACTCCTCTTTTATAAATTATGCTAATTTTTTGCTTATAAATTATGAAAAAAAGTTATAAGTTAGTCATAAAAAAAGAAGTAATGTCTCTTACACTACTTCTTCAATCAATTTCATAAAATGGGGCGGCTGAGGGGAATCGAACCCCCGAATGTCGGAACCACAATCCGAT
>NZ_CAURMG010000031.1:0-17537 GCF_963525875.1 uncultured Gemella sp.
TTAGCTGCAACTGTTAAGTCTGACTTCGCTTTATCTTTGGCTTTGTCTAGGTCTGTTTGGTGCACTGCATCGATTGCTTTCTTACCTGCTTCTGTCGCTTTCTCTACTTCGTCAGTTATTTGTGCTTTATCGATATTTGCTTCTTGTTCTTCCTTAACTTTGTCAACTTCTGTTTTCTTATCAGCTTTTTCTTTATCCGTTAAGTTTTTGTCTGCGTCAATTTCTGCTTTTTCTTTGTTAGCTGCAACTGTTAAGTCTGACTTCGCTTTATCTTTGGCTTTGTCTAGGTCTGATTGGTCAGCAGACATACCTGGACTAGTAGGACCTTCAGTATTTGAATCTGCATTTCCTCCTTGACCGTTTGGTTTATCTTGAGAGCCTGAACCTCCTTGACCGTTTTGGTTACCTTGAGAGCCTGAACCTCCTTGACCGTTTTGGTTACCTTGAGAGCCCGAACCTCCTTGACCATTTTGGTTACCTTGAGAGCCTGAACCTCCTTGACCATTTTGGTTACCTTGAGAGCCTGAACCTCCTTGACCGTTTTGGTTACCTTGAGAGCCCGAACCTCCTTGCCCTCCTTGACCATTTTGGTTATCTTTAGAGCCTGAACCTCCTTGCCCTCCTTGACCATCTTGGTTACCTTGAGAGCCTGAACTATCTGTAGAATCCTCTTTTTTAACTACAAGCACTTCTACTGTTTTTGCTACACCATCACGTGTTACTGTTACTGGTACTACTTTCTTCCCATCTTTTTCTTTAATAGGTCCATATGCTACTGTATCTGTAGGTTTAAGAGCTTCATTGTTCGCTGTTACTTTTTCTTTTACTTTCGCTTGGTCTTCTGCTGTTAAGCTTTCACCTGCTACTGGTGTTTTTGAAATTTCAGCTGGTTTTGTTGCATCTTTTACAGCTAACGTGAATTCTTCTGCTTTCTTAGTTACTTCTACTTCTACTGTTTTCGCCACACCATCACGTGTTACTGTTACTGGTACTACTTTCTTCCCATCTTTTTCTTTAATAGGTCCATATGCTACTGTATCTGTAGGTTTAAGAGCTTCATTGTTCGCTGTTACTTTTTCTTTTACTTTCGCTTGGTCTTCTGCTGTTAAGCTTTCACCTGCTACTGGTGTTTTTGAAATTTCAGCTGGTTTTGTTACGTCTTTTACAGCTAATGTGAACTCTTTAACTTCTACATCTACAATATGGTACACCTTATCACGACCTACTGTTACTGGCACATAGAATTTTCCATCTTTCGATGTGATATTTCCATAGAACACTTCATCTGTGTCAAGAACGTTACCTTCAGTTTTACTTTGAGTAACTCTTACTTTTGATTTCACTAAGTTTTTATCAGCATCACTTGTTAAAGTCGTCACTTCTTGAGGATTAACACTTATTTCAGCTACTCCAGTTGTTTTTAAAGTGAAGTTCGCTACTTTTCCATCTAGTGCATAACGAGCGTTTTGTAAATCACGTACCGCTTGATTAATTTCATCTTGTGTAGCTTGTTCTTTATTTAGAACATCTTTTGCGTTTTTAAATGCTCTATCATATGCCGCGCGTTTTTCATCACTTGTAGCTAACTTATATGGATTTCCTTTTTTAATAGCATCATTATCATTTAAAGCTACCTCTGCTTTCAAAGCATCTTTGTTAGTTTTAAGAACCACAGGGTCTATTCCTAATTTTTTAATAGCATCTTCTAAATCTTTATATAATTTTTGAACAAGGTCTACTCCAGCATTATCTGTAGCATTTTCTTTATCAGCTATTTTTTCTGCTGCCTTTTTCGCTTCATCAAATACTTGTTTCTTAGTAGAATCTGACTTTTTATATTTATCTGTTACTTCATTTCCTTTTGCATATTCCACAAGATCTTGAAGTCTTCCCATACGCGCATCTAAATTATGAGCCTTAGTTGATATGTCACTTATTGTTGGAATATCATCTGTTGCATTAATACTTTCTATAAAGTCTGCCTTTTGTGCTTTATTTAAGTGCGGTAAGTTTTCAATTTCTTTTTTAACAGCTTCTCTTTTGGCTTTTGAGTCAGCATATTGTTTCGCATCTTCTACAATTTTATCAATTTGCCCTTTTGTATTAGCTCCGTCAATTAAATCTTTGAAGTGTTTTTTCTCTGCTTCTGTTAAACCTGGAATTGCATCAACTTTTCTCTTGGCTTCGTCTCTTACCGTATCAGCCTCAGCTTTATTTTTCTCTACTTGTTTTTTCGCCGCTTCATCTTCTGCTCTTCTTACTATAGCAGCAATCTCATCTTTTGTTGTTGCAGCGCCTATTTGATTTTTATACTCATCTGGGTTTGCTAAATTATCTTTAATTTGATCAATACGTTTTTTCGCTTTGTCTTTTTCTTTTTCTAAGTCTTTTGCTATCGCATTATTTTTAGCTGTAGTGACTACATCAGTTGTTGCCGCGTTGTCAATTTCTCTCTTAGCTGCATCTTTTTCTTCATTAGTTAAGTTCGGTAAAGCAGCTACAACTTTTTTAGCTTCTTCCTTAGCTTCTTTTAATGCTTTATTCTCAGCATCTTTTTTAAGCGCTTCATTGACGATTTCATTAATTTTATCTTCTGAGCTGTTAGCTGGAAGTTGATCTATTTTTTTCTTGTACTCATCTTTTTCTGCGTCAGTTAGGTTTTGTAGTCCGTTTATTAAATCTTTTCCTTTTTGTTTTGCATTGTTATCAGCTTTAGGGATTTGTACGAATAGTACATCCTTAGGTATTAACTCATTGAATCCAGTACCTGTCCCAAAATACCACTTTCCTCCTATGCGTAGATTATCCCCGTTTTCCCATTTCGCATAGGTATCGTTTTTAGGACCTTTTATTCGATAGTTTGTGTCAGCTATAATCTTAGATCTCCCGACTCCCAACGGATATTTACTCTTATCATACTCTAGCTCAACCCCACTCAGTTTAGCTAATTTTTCATCTGCTCTTTTTCTATCAACATCAGTTATATTATTGTAATCATCTACTGGTGTTTGTTCTATCTTATATTTATATTCATCCACTATATACGGTTCAACCCCTAATAAAAACTTCTTATACACTAAATCTTTCCCTGGGATTGTGTCTGTAGTATTATCTGTATAAGTGAATGTCGCCGTTCCATCATTAGCTATAGATATACCATTTTCTAATCCACCTTTAAGTCTCTTCTCTAATAATGGATTTTTCTCTTTAAGGGCTTCTTTAAGAGTTGTTTTTTCTTCAGGTGTCAAGCTAGTAACATCTTTCACACCTTGTCTTGCTGGTAATTTATTTGGTTCATATTTTTGATTTTCAGGAGTATCATCCACATCTGGTAGAGCTATTGTCTCAATTTTAATATGATCGATACCTCCAGCATTTATGTGAACCCCAGCACCTAATTCAATGTACTGTGTATTAACCGGATCTTTCACCTCATATGTTACCTGAATCTCTGCCCCAGCCGCAGCTGTGTTTTCCCAATCCGAATAGATAGAACGCGTGTTATTTCTTAATCGCTCGTAAGCTTCTTTATCACTTCCATCATCCCATCCATATCCAGCACGCGTATTTAAATACCAATTAAGACTTCCATTATGTTCCCAAATCGGTCCCTCTTGTGTATGATCATTATAACGACTCCAATTATCCGGACTACCATTATTCATAGCTTTTGCATCAGCTTCACTTTGATAACGTGAGGCTACTCCACGTGAGTTACTATTTCTCCATGCTGCCCAATTGTTGTATTGTTTGCTACCTCTTGCATTTGTTAATACTATACTCGTAGGCTCACTAAATCCTTTAGGTACAGTGAACCAATAATCCGGACGGTGCCCTAACCAGCTTACCTCACCTTTACGAACAATATTATTATTAGTTCCCGTTGGAGTAATACTTCCATCAGTATTTCGCATAAAATTTTTATTAAAATAATATGTTACAGTTACTATCGGTCTGTTTTTAGTATATCCAGAAGTATCAACTTTGATTACAATCTCATCATTAACACTTACACTCGAATTAGTATTTGTTTTTAACGGATTATCATCCCAGTTAGCATAAATTACAGACGTACCTCCATTATCTCCCACTACTGTAGTAGACATAGCTTGTACTTCTTTACTAGATAAACTAGTCATGGCTATAGTCGCCCCTATCAAACAAGACGCTGCTCCAAAACTAAATTTTCTTATAGAAAACTTTTCTTTTCTGTCTCTTTTCATTGATAAACCTCTTTTCTTTATTTTTATATTTTAAACAACAACTTAATATAATATTTTTTTCCTATTTATTATAACACATTTTTATTTACATAAAAAGCAATATTCTACTACACAAACAAAATGTAAGCGTTTTTTTTTTTTTTTTCTAAAAACGCGTAGATTTCCTGTATGTTATATGAATATATTTTTTTATAACATATAATTTCAAACAATATTTTATACATAATTTCGTATATTTTTTAAAACTATAACCACAATTCATTAAAAAATATCCTTTTTACTGAATAATTTCTTTATCCAGTAAAAAGGATATATACTATCATCAAATATAATTACGCAACATCTGACATATCAACTTTTATTATATTGTTATTTTAAGGAACATATTACTTCACTTTTTTCTTCTCTTAATTCCAAGGATTATACCCAAAACCAACATTATTCCCCCTACCGACAAAGCATTCGTAGAATTTTCTCCTGTATTAGGAAGGCGACTTTCTTTCACTATAGTCTTCTCTTGTAGTTTCTCAACCGCTTTTTCTAATTTTTCGACAGTAGGTATATCTTGAAGCTGTCGTTGCGGTAGTACTACGAAATAATCTTTTATAGGCAATCGAGATTGTTGCTCATCTGTTAATACCGGCGGCAGAATCAAAGCCTCTTGCCCTTTATATTCGGGTACTATTAATATTGGTGGAGCTACCATCGTTGACCATTTATACTCTGGTACTTCATATATAGGCGGTTCTATCGAAGCAGCTCCCCCTTCGTACTCCGGCACTTCATGTATAGGCGGTTCTACCGAAGAAACTCCTCCTTTATACTCCGTTTCTTCTTTTATTGGAGAATCTTTTGGCACTTCCCATTGATCTTTTTTCTCAACTTCAAGTTCATATCGATAAACAATAGTAGTTAGTCCTTCTGCTACTTTTCCTGTTTCTGCTGCTACATTATGGAATTTTTCTGATGGTGCGTAGATTCCTTGATAGTTATATTTCTTACCATCTTTAGTAATTGTATCAACTTTCTTCTCAGCAGTGTTGTACTGTACTTCATGATTTTCTACTTCATCACGAGTAGAAACAACTACATCACCCGACTTAGTAGTATATGTTTTTGTTGTTTTAACAACTGCATCCGTTACTACTTTCTCAGCATCTTTAATTTCATTCCCATCAGCATCCACATATTTAACAATTACCGAGCCTTTCACTTCTCGCTTTGCAGGTTTTGGATCTTCTTTAGTTACTAAGCGATATTCATAAAAAACTTGTGTATTACTATCTACAACTTTACCACTAGATGGCGCTGAATATTTTTTTAACCCAATATATTCATAGGTTAAGCCTGTTTTTTCATCCTTTAATGTTTCGTATCTTTCTGAAGTTGCATCGTAAAATCTTTCATTAAATTTTTCATCTCTACGTTCATTAACTTTTATATCTCCCGAATACTGATTATAAACAATTAAATTATAAAGTTCCCCAAGATTTCTAATTACTTCTGGCTTTATTTCTCTATCTTCAGTTGTGAGATACTTAATTCTTAAGACTCCTAATTGCTTCATTCTATATGCTTCTGATTCTCGCGTAATATGCATTCTATAATAATGATTCACAACCGGTCCACCATCTTCCATTACTTTATATGCACGAACAGGTGTGATAAGTTCTTTTGTTACATAGTCTGTTTCTACTTTTGTTAATTCCTCTCTTTTATTAAGATCTCTTTCTACTATTGATGAGTATGAATAAACAACATTAATTTTATTTAAGTCATCAGATATTGTTACATTACCCGAACTAGCAAAAGCCGGGGTTCCTTCCCAGACTGATTCAGGATTTACTTTTTCCCAATCGCTGTAGTGTTCTGGAACAGCATCTTTATGATAAGAAATGATTGTTCGATGAGAAAATCTAGGGTAATTATGACGATATCCATCCAGTTCTTTGTGATGAGCTTCGTAATATAATATTTCTTTAGTAATTTTTTTAACATTTTTTAGATTATCGTACTGTTCTACGTCTTCTTCACGAGTATTTAACGTAAACATAATTTCATCAAGTAAATTTTCTGCAGATTCAATTTGTTTTTTTAAGGCTGTTAATTTTTCTCTATCAGGAGAATAAAAAACCAGTCCTGATGCATACATATCATTCGGTTTAGCAGCAGCCATACTAATATTTTCATTTTTAATCATTTGAATGGTATCAGCAATGTTTTGTTCTAATTTAGTTCTTCTTTTTTGAATTAATTGTCTTTCTGCATCCGTTTTCGCATAGTAATCAAAGTATTCCAATACCCCAAAAATTTCAGATTGAATATATCGCATTATTTCATTTAAAGAAGACTTACTAAAAACTATATCTGGAGTATCTTTTACCTCTGGTAAGCTATTTTCTAGTTTTGGTCCATAATAATAGTGAAGATATCGTTCTCCGTTGAAAGTAATTTCACCATCATCGCTTGTTCCAAAGTTATGATCTGGACCTGCTGTTACATAATTCCCACTTACAATTTCATTATCCAACGCATAGGTAGGATAAGCATTAACTTCTTTAATTTCTTCAGATGATACAACTCTATTATACTCCGGTGTTGCACGAACAATTTCTCTTCTATATTTATTCGTAATAACCGTTCTTTTCCCACTTCCGTGAGCATAAGTATCTCTATCTAATACAAGGATAGTGTCTCCTTTTTGAAGAGTCACATTTTCTTTCGTGAAATCTTTAGCAGTTGCTTGTCCATTTTCCCAAGCTTCTACCGCTTCTGCATCACTGTTGATATTTGTTGCTTCTACGAATTTACCGTATTGTCCATTTGAAGTTTCTTCTACTAGATAGACTTTTCCTGTAATTTTCCCGTAATTAATTTCTCCAAGATTATTATGCATTCCTTCTGGAGAAACTGGAGCTTCAATATCATTGAAATGAGTCTTTTCATAGGTAGCTTTATCTGAATCAACTACTTCTGAACGAACCAATTCGTATTCTTTGTTATTAGCTTGTATTTTTTCTTCTTTTCCTGTGTTTTCATCAACAGCCCCTGTTTTTTCTACAGTTGATTCACGATAATCTTTTCCATCTGTATCGTTAGCAATCCCTTTTCTATCATAAGGTGTTTTTATTGTGCCACTTTCACCTTCTACAGTTTTAGAATCTTGTAATTTTGAGCTGTCATCTTCTAATAGATAATTCACTGTCACCTTAGAGTTAAACCTTACTGAATCTGTTCCATCTACATTTCCTATATTTTCATTTGCTTTAGTTGGCAAAGAAACAACTTTTCCTATAACAGCATCCACGGTCACTTTCTTCGTAGAATTTTGGTCATCTGTAAAAGTTGTTTTAGCAGAAGATGGAACTCTTTCTAAGTCCATTACAATGGTTGTTTCACTTCTATCACCTGAACTTACATTCGCAGATGCAGTCCCACCTCCAGCCAACATAGCGAATCCTAATATCGCCACAGCTCCAATCAACTTAGAGTCAGTTCGCCCATTTTTATATTTTCTTAGTGAAAACTTCTCTTTTTTATTGTCTTTAAACATTCTTCATTACCTCTATCACACTATCATTTTCTAACAATGTTCACCCTATATTAAGCCCTTATTTTTTTCGTATAAAAGGTACTCTTAAAACTACTTATTTTTACATAGTTATAAATTATCCTTATCATTCTATCATATAATAATCTATCCTTCAAATAATCTATTATTTTTTCAGATTTTTTCGATAATTAATTTACATAAACTTATTTTTATTTATATCAAATTCAAGAATACCCTCAGAGATATTTTCCCGAGGATATTCTTGATATTCTAATTTTCATTTTTTAAGTAATTAAATAACACTATGAATTTACCACATATTCTTTATATATACTTAAAATTTTTTATAGTTTTTTATTAAATAAGACTGATTCAAAAAACATATTTTTTGAGATATCAATTTTGCCAGGGCGCACCTTTTAAACTTAACTATAAATAAACTCCTTATTAATGATTTTCTTTTCACGGTTTCCATAATTAATTTTATCTATACAAATAAACATCCTCAGATTGGTAATATCCCCCAAAATTTGGACAAATTTTGGGGGATATTACCATTTTTCTCTAAGAATATTTTTTACTATTTAATTCAAATTATTTTCTCTTTGACGCCTTTTTACAACTAATAATATTCCCGCTATTAAAGTTGCAGATCCTATATTTGTTGCATCTGTTGTTTTTCCACCTGTATCAGCTAGGCGTTTAATTTGTATCTGACTTACTTGCTCAATCGGTTCAACTACCCTTTTAGATTCTTTTGGTACTGGTTTTAGTTCGGATTCTATCTCTATCTTAGATTCTGGTTGCGAAATTGGCGTTGGTTCTTCTGAAATCCTCAACTCTGGGACTTCCACTACAGGTGGAGCTAATGGTACCGCTCCATCTTCGTATTCTGGAACTTCTACCGTTGGAGCTGCAGGTAAATTCAATCGATATTCATAAACAATTGTTGTTATTCCTTCTGTTATCAATCCTTTTTCAACTATCGAATTATTCCATTTGTCTGAAACTGGAACAATCTTTTCGAATTTGAACGTTAGACCATCTACTTCAATTGTTTGCGGTGGTGTGACAGCATACTCCTCTCCCGATGCTTTATAAGTAATCTCCTCTTTTCCATCCAAAACTGTAGTTGTCGCTTTTTCTACTATCACATTATCTTTAACTACTTTATCATCAGCAATAAAATTTCCGTTTATATCTACGAATTTAACTATAACCGTCCCTTTTTTATCTTTCGCCTCTGCTGCTTTTGGCTTTGTATCTTCTTTTTTATCTAACACATAACTGTAAACAACATGTTTTTCTCCTACAGTTATATCGCCTTCTGCCAGAGCTGAATCTGATGTTACTCCTACATATTTGTAAACTAAACCTGTGACTTCATCTTTTAACGTTGGGTATTGTTTATCAATAGTATTATATTTTTCAGCAACTGTACGCTTTTCTTTACGCTCTGATACTTTCACTCCTTTTGAGTAAGTTACATAAGTATCTTCATACTCTACTGGCACTTTATCTTTGATAATTTCAGATTTTAATGTTTTTAATGTTCCATCTTCATTGATAACAACATGTTTCACATCAACAGAACCTGTTTTTGTTACTTCTGATTTTGACGGAGTTTTTTCTTCTTCACTTACTAGACGGTATTCATAGACAACCTCTGTTGTCCCTTCTGCAACTTTACCGCTGGCTGCTGCAGAACCTTGTTTTAGACCCACATACTCGTATGTAAATCCTGTATCAGCATCTACTAATGTTGGATATTGCTTTGCAGTTGTGTCGTAGTTTTGTTCTACTTCTTTAACCTCGTTACGCTCATCTACTTTTCCTAAAAATGTATATAGTCTATAGTAGTCTCCTTTGTCCTCATATGGAAATCTTTCTACTAAAGTCGTTGTTTCTAACGTAACTTTATCTTTATCAACCTCTGATTTTAATTGTTTCCCATCGGTTGTCACATACTTAATAACAACACTACCTTGTTTAGTAACTGTTGGATCCCATCTACGTACTTCTTTAGTCAAGTAGAAATAGTGATTTACCTGTGGTTTTGAATCACTCATTACTCTATAAGCACGAATTGGTGTGATGATTTCTTTTTTCGTGTATATTGTTTCATCTACTGTTTCAACTCGAGTTCTAATTATTTTGTTTGTAGTGATTTTACGTCTAAAAAATTCTGGAATTTCTCCTTTTTCTTCCGTATATTCCGGAGTATCTTTTACTTCTTCATGTTCCACTTTTATTTTGCCATCCGGCAAAGTCGTCACTGTTCCCTTTGTTAAAAATTTATCCAAGTCTTTTTCTTCAGTTTTTGTGTTTTTTTCATCTATTTTAACTTCAGTTATGTCATCATAATTCTTAAAAGTTCTAATCTCTTCTCTTCCTCTAGAGGCAATACTCACAAGTCCTTCTGTCTTACCATTATCATAAAAATCATAATAGAAATTTTCTATAATACTATCAAATTCTCTAAGTTCACTTTCGCTCATTGTTCCAGTTTTCTGTTTCTTATATAATTCTTCAATAAGTTTAAACTTAGCTTCTGTTTCTTCTACTTCACTCTTATTAATTACAGGGGTAAAAGTGTACCCTGTCGTAATATTCTTAAATTCATTATACACTTTAGAATCTGGATTATAGCTTTCTGAATCATCCATCCCGGCATGGGGTCCTTTGCCTTCAACACTGAATTCTCCTACCGCCTGCGGTATTTTTAATAATCCTTTTAAAAATAGCGTAAATTTGTATACACTTTCGTAACGTTCTTTTCTATTATTAGTTGAGTAATCATATTTAACCATATTAAAAACAAGTTTCCCGTTACGGTTGTCCTTACTTTCTATTATCCCAACATCTATATTTTCTTTTATTATTTCTTCAGAAAATTTTTCTAAATAATCATCTAATTTTTTTCTTGCTGAAGCTACTTTAGCTTTATCTTCTACTGTTTTCTTCTTATCTTCCTCGGAATCTAATACCTTAGCTTTTTCTTCAATACTATTTTCTAAAAAATCAAACGCATGATAAACTCTTCCGGCATACCCCTTCAGCGCTTCAAGCATATTTGTTGGCTTAGGACCAGGAACCTTACGAAGACCAAATACCCAATTAGATACATCAGAGCTACCAGCACTGGTAAAATCAGAGCTACCAGGAGGAATAGGAGAATCAGGACTATCCTCTGGAAGAGCAAAAGCAGTTAAAACTGAAGTCCCATAATACACTTGGGAATCGTATACCCCTACATAATGACTAGAGCCCCTTGCTCCCACAATTAAATAATTTCTATATGCATCATTTCTTCCTTCCTTATAGACGGAATTATATACTATATCATCAGACGTCCAAAACTTCCCATCAGCTCCTGGTTTTCGATAGCTCACAAAATTTTTCGCATCCTCCTCTCTATAATATTCATTACTTTCTACGTAAACCTTTCTTCGATACCATGGAGTATTCCTATCTTTGAGAGTATCATCCCAATAAAACGGAGTTATTGTTTCTATAAAATATGTCTCCTGACCTTTTTTAGTTGTCGTTGTTTGCTTAGATGATTCAACCGTTGCATACGTATCCCTATCCATCACAAGAATCGTATCATACGGCTGAAGGGTAACATTTTCTTTTGTAAAGTCTTTAGCGTTTGCTTGCCCTTCTTTCCATTTCGTTACAGCGTCTTCATCATTAGTAACACCATTTTCTGCTAATACGAATTTCCCATAATGACCATCTGAAAGTTCTTCTACTAAAAATACTCTTCTTCCTTCTAATTTTGAGTAATCAATCTCTCCTAGATTATTATGTAAACCTTCTGGAGAAACCGGAACTTCAATATCATTGAATTTTGTCTTATCATAAATAGCAAGATTTCCATCTAACACTTTTGAATATTGATACGCATAGATTTTTCCATCGACTTCTAATTTACCTGTTTCTATACCTTTTTCTATATCTTCTTTACCTAAATCTTCTGAAACTGTTATATTATCCACAGTCGATTCACGATAATCTTTCCCGTCTGTATCAGCTGCAAAACCTTTTTTATCGTAAGGTGTTATTACTTTCCCTGATCCTAAATTTACTGTTTTTGTTTTAAAAGGCTCCCAAACATTAATTAATTTATAATTAACCTCAACCTCTTTCTTAAAACGAATCTCATCGTTGCCATCTGGCTTGCTTTCTGGCGCCCCATTATAATTCGCTTTTGTTGGTTCAGCAACCCCCTTCCCCAACACCGCATCAACCGTAACATTTTTCGATGCATCTTTAGTGTCTGTAAAAGTAGTTGCCGAAGTTGAAGGAACTTTTGACGTATCCGTCACTACTGTAGCTGAATCAGCCCCATTTGAACTTACATCAGCCAACGCCGTCCCACCACTAGCTAACAGTCCTAAACCAACAATCATCACAGCACCGATTAATTTCGAATCAGTTCGTCCATTTTTATATTTTCTTAACGAAAACTTCTCTTTCCTATTATTTTTAAACATATTTTTCGCTCTCTTTCCTATCCTTTTCTGCTATTTTTTAATGATAAAAATACCCAAAAATTTATTTTCCCACGTCTATTTATCGTTTCAGTGACACAAAAAACTTCTCCATAAAATTTATCTAAATATAAAACTCTCAAATACCCTAATGCGCACTTGAATTTTTGATTATTTTCTAGTATTAAACACACCGCAAATTTTTTTGTAAATAAACCATTAAAAAACATTAAAAATTTATATCAAAATCCTATTCTATATCAAATATAGCTAACTTTTAAAGTTTAGCATATCCTATGGTTTTTATCAAGAAATCTTGTGTTTTTTTAATATATATTTTTTATCCTTTATCTCTAACTAAGCTACAACAAAAAATTATCAATTAAATGAATAATCGATATATTTTCTCATTAAAGAATATTCGTTAAATATACCCTATGATATTTCTATTTCAAAAAAACCTTATTATGCGTTTCTACAGAGAATTCACACCTATAATCAGACTTCTCCTACAAAAAAACTTCACAATAAGGAATTTTAATAACATGTATATTCATTTGTTTTATAGATATTTTTACTTTACTTTCAAAACTTCTATATAAGCGTCTGCCGTCTTTTGTTTTGTATATTCATTTGCAAATGTCGAAGAAGAATATTTACCTTCTTTTTTATATTCGCTAAGTAGCTCGACTAGTTCTTCAAACGAATTGAACGTTTTTGTGTTGTCGCATATACTCGCATAATATTTATGAGCTAAATCAACGTTTGAAAGTAGACAGACTAACCCCTTTGATGATGCCTCTACCGCCGCATTAGCGAAACATTCACTAAGCGAACAAGAAATATACCCTTCATGATTTTCATACGGAACTTTTGGCACAAAACCTGCGAACTTAACATTTTTAGGCAAATCTTCTTCTTTGTATCCTTTTGGTAAATTACCATAAACAGTTAATGTGCTATCTGGCATTTGTCTAAATGCTTCTATCGCTAGTTCACATTTTTTTATTATCGTCATATTACCAACTATGCACCAATTCTTTACACTTGTATATACTTTTTCTATAACTTCATCTACATACACCGGTGGTAAAAATCTAATCTTATCACTCCCAAGACGGCTTTCTAAAACCGGACTCGCTACAATATTACTGCACCATCCCTGTAATACAAACTTCATAAATGGAGCTAGTATATTATAATGCGTATACGCAAACAATTCTCTTTTAGTGTTTTGGAAAAATTTTCTAAGCTGCAGTGGATATTCGTTAACCATGTCTATAATAAACCTATCATCCATCGTTGAATTTTCTGCTAAATATTCACTCACGAGTTGCCACTGCGATAATATTTCGCCAGTCTTTCTTACATGGTATTTATGATAATTTTCAGAAACATCACCCTCGAGCACTACCCCCTCTTTTCCATAAAGAATAAATTCATTTGTTTTTGAGATATACCTATATAATAGTTGTGAAGTATAACATTCTACATTTCCATTTTTATAATGAACAAGACCAATAAAACCTTCTTTAGTATATTCCACTTTCGTTACGTCTTCTAATGTCTCAGTAAAATTTTTATCTACACTAGGTTTATCTCTTGCTATATCCGATTTTTCAAAGATAACGTGATAAAAATTTTCAAATCCTAAATCCTCAAGAGTTTCCACAAAGTTAGGAACAAAAACAGATAAATTAGTAATAATCATCTGTTGATCAACACCTATTCGTTTAAAAATGTCCTGACGAGCCAGTTGACTTCTTTCAAATCCGTAAATATTAAACGGCACACCCTCTTTTATCGTAAATACTTTAGTCATCTCTTACCTCATCACATCTTCCAACCTTAAACCACGACTTCTCGCAAGTCTGCTTCTAAAAATTATCTTCTTTTTATAAAAATCTGACAACCTATAGTGAGCTGTTACTGTATTTAACACCAGAGCGTTATCTTTCGTCACTATACGAGCCCACAAATGCCAATCTTCAAATCCATCAAATTCCGAATCATACCTTCCCGCTTCTTCATAAGCTTCCTTTTTAAAAATAACAGTAGAATGATTGAAAATATTCCTATAGGCTAAAGTTAGCCATAATCGCTCTCCTGAAAGAATATTAAAATTATTCCTTCTTATACCACCTAGAATTTTATTTTCATCTTCGATAACTTTCGAACCAATAATATCCAAATTCGGATTTGAGTCCAACTCATTAAGAAGAAAATCCAAATGCCACGGCATCCATTCATCATCAGAGTCTTGTCTTGCGATATATTTGGCAGTCGCTAGAGCAATCCCTGCATTGAGAGCCTTTGAAATCCCTCCATGTTCAACCTTATGATATACCACTCTAGTATCTTCTAAATATTTTTTGCATATATTTTCAGTCTCATCAGTCGAACCGTCATCAACAATAATCAACTTATAATTAGTATGAGTTTGATTCAACACTGACTTTATAGCATCCTCAACAGTTTCCTCACTATTATAAACCGGCATAACAATATCCACCGTAGTATCTGATGAAGATAAGTCTATATATTCTATTCCCAGATTACTATATATTTGCGCTTCATTCGTTGTCAAAAATGTTCTAAAACCTTTCACTCTAACACCTGGAATATCTTTTATTAAGACAAATGAAGTTGAGTAAAAACCATACACTTCGACAAATTCATATTCAGCTAGCAATCTATAAATTTCTTCTTCAAAGCAAAAATCAGTAGTTACAGTAGTAGCATTTTCTATTTTTAGTGGAACTCGCGGATGGGGATAATATAAAACATCTCCTAAGCTAATTATAGCTTTATTAATCAATTTTTCTGTGAGTTTAATGTCTTTGTCATCCATTGGAGAACCTAAGAGTTGCCCTAAAAATACTTTAATTGTTTTTCCATTATCAGCATGAGCAAATCCATCTGGCTGCATATTAAAATTCATTTTTATAAGTTTTGAATCTGGAAAAATTGTATTTCTATCGAATACTGTATAATGTCCTTGAGATAACTCTATAACATTTTCTAAGGGCATACCGTTGTGTGATACTACTCTACTTGGATTTACAGTATACATATTCGGAGTTATCAGCGAAGTACTACCATCATCAAAGGTAAATAGTTGCATAGGAGCAGAACTGAATATACCTAAAGCAATCGGATTATCTAAACTAGCAAGATAGAACTTTTCTAGTTTAACATTCTCCAATTTTTTTCTAAGTTCACGCCCCCAGCTCTCATTTTCTATAAATAGAGTATCTTCGCAAAATTCAGACATTTTTTCAGCATATATTCGTTGTCTATCATCATAAGACATTCTTTGATAAATTCCTATAAATTTTTCTCCAGTTGTTCTCGCTATTTCTTTCGCTATTAAAACTTGAAATGGCGAGGTACAGAAAATTATATTCATAAACACACTCCTCTCTTTTAATTTACCTTTCTACTGCATAATAATCATAAATAATTTTATCACGCAAAAATAAGGTAGTCAAACTAATATTAATTATGTTAACTATTCATCGCCAGAATTAATCCTTTATTCACCGAGGAGCGACTCAAAAATCATGATTTCTTAAGAAACAAGATTTTGTCGAGTTACCCCCACACAGTTTATTAGATATCTAAAAAACTTTTATAAAGCGGATTTAGATATCAATAAACCACTGCGTCTATAAGTTTTCTTGTAAACTTTTTTAAAATCTAGTACTTTTGAGTCACTCCCCAGCAAATAAATAAGCCGCCAGAGATTCAAGAATTAGATCTTGAATCTCCGACGACTTTATATTTTCTTATAATATTGTGTCTTACTAAAAAATTATTTTACTATCTTTTTACCAAAGCTTAATGATGCGATTAATAGTAATGCACCGATTACTGCACCGATTACTAAAGCTAGTAGATACATAAGCGGGTTACTTACTGCACTAGCAAGAACAGCGAATATTCCTCCGTGCGGAGCTTTCGATACAATTCCAAAAGTCATACTTAAAGCTCCAGCAATACCACTTGAGATAAATAATGGCGGAATAACACGCGCTGGGTTACTTGCTGCGAACGGAATAGCTCCTTCTGTGATGAACGCTAACCCCATTACGTAGTTTACTAATGCTCCACTACGTTGAGCTTTTGGCCAGATGTTTTTATTTATTGTTGCTGATACAGCGATTGCTAATGGAGGTACCATACCACCGATCATAACCGCAGCCATTACATCACTTCCTGCTGAACCTGCAGATGTTAATAATGCTGTACCTGTTACATAAGCAGCTTTGTTAATTGGACCACCCATGTCGATAGCCATCATCGCAGCTACTACGAAACCAAGGATAAATTTACCGCTTCCATTAAGACTTTCGATAAAGTGTTTTAATCCTTCCATAACACTTGCCATTGGTGCATTAATTAAGAAGATCATTAGTAATCCCATAATTAGTGACCCTAAGATAGGGAATAGGAAGATTGGTTTAATTCCATCTAATGAACGAGGCATCCAGCTGAATGCAATTTTTAATACGTGGATAATTCCACCTGCTAAGAACCCTGCTACTAACGCCCCTAGGAATCCTGAAGGAGTGTACGCTAATAAATCACTTTTCAGTCCTAAAATACTTGGATCTGCTAAGATACCACCGATCATACCAACGATGAATCCAGGACGGTCAGCGATAGAACGACCGATAAATCCAGCTAAGATTGGTAACATCATACTAAATGAAATTTTACCGAAGTAGAATAATACTTCTGCTACTTTGTTGTAAGATGGGTCTTTCGGATCAAATGAGTTAATACCCCAGATAAATGATAATGCAATAAGAATACCACCAGCCACTACGAATGGTAGCATGTTACTCACACCTTCCATTAGGTGTTTGTAAGCACGACGTCCTAAACTCTCATTTGCTGAAGATTCTTCAGTTGCATCAGATGCTCCACTATGTTTATAAACAGGAGCTTTTCCATCTAAAATTGTTTGAATAAGTTCTTCCGGTTTATTAATCCCGTCAGCTACCTTTGTCATAATTGTCGGGCGTCCATCAAAACGTGCAACTTCTACTTTTTTATCAGCCGCAACGATAATTCCCGCTGCTCTTTCGATATCTTCTTTTGTAAGTTTGTTTTCTACACCAATTTGACCGTTTGTTTCTACTTTAACATCTAGTCCCATAGCTTTTGCTGTTTCTTTAATTTTCTCTGCAGCCATGAACGTGTGTGCAATACCTGTTGGACAAGCTGTTACCGCAATGATATATGGTTTTTCTCCACTTG
>NZ_CAURMG010000032.1:0-17056 GCF_963525875.1 uncultured Gemella sp.
CCGAATTGAACTAAGTCATAATTTAGAACATCTGTTAATTTCATTTCTTTCTCCTCTGTTTTATATTTCCAAGGAAATACTTTTTAACATATTTTTATTTCTTTATATAAATACTTGTTGAATTTTTATTTTAATTTTTCAACTTTGATTTGTGGAATTAATTCCGCAATAAGTTTCTTGGTTCCTACACCTACTGAGAATGATGTCGCACCACCTGCAGCGGATGCAAAACGAAGAGCTTCTTTGTAATCTTTTGTTTCATTATATTTCGCAACAAACATCGCTAGCATACTGTCTCCTGCCGCAACTGTCGATACTATCTCACCCTTAGCTACATTAACTTCAAATACTTCTTTATCTTCTGTTAGTAGTAACGCTCCGTCTGCTCCACGTGAAACAAGGACATTTTTTGCTCCACGCTCTTGTAATTTTTCAGCATACTGCAAGATTTCTTCTTTACTATTTAGAGTAACACCAAACATTTCTCCAAGCTCAAATTCATTCGGTTTAACCACAAATGGTTTGTATTGAAGTGTATCTAACACTAGCTCTTTGTTACTATCTACTACTAATGTAGCTCCTGACGCAGATACTCTTTTCGCAATAGCTTTGAAGTCTTCTACACCCATTCCCGCGATAACATTACCCGATAAAAATACTACATCTTCTTTAGTCAGTACTTCTAATTTTGTAAAGAAATCACTCACATTGTCTAGGTTTACACTACTACTTTGACCGTTTATTTCAGTCTCAGTTTCTGTAGTTAATTTCATATTAATTCTAGTCGCCCCGCGTGTTTCTACAAAATCATGATTTACTCCTAGTTTATCTAATTCTGATTTTATAAAATATCCTGTGAATCCAGCAACAAATCCCCAAGCCTTACTCTCAACACCAACGTTGTTTAGTAAGATTGAAATGTTAATACCTTTTCCACCTACTACATACTTCGCTTCTTGCGTTCTATTCAACTTACCAAGTGCGAAATCTTCCACTGTTGTCAACATATCAACAGCAGGATTTAAAGTAATTGTATAATACACTGCTAATCCTCCTTTATATTTTTTACTTCTATTATATTTTTATACTTTCTATATTCCTCTGGAACTTCATACGATACAATAACTACATCGTCTAACTCTGCAAATTTTTGAAATTTTCTATGCCCAAACTTCGACTTATCTGCAAGAATATATTTTTTCTTGCTGTTTTTTAGTGCCGTTGCTTTTATAAAAGATTCATTTTCTTCTGCAGTCGTTACTCCAAAGTTATCATCAATTCCATTACAACCAACAAAACAGATATCAAAGCTATATTTTTTTAGTTGTTCAATAGCTACAGAACCTATGACTGCTTGTGTAGAATGTTTTATCGTTCCACCTAAGATTATCGTATGAATTTTGTTATTAATAAGTTTCGGTAAATGATACGTTGAATTTGTCACAACCGTTAATTTTCTATCTCGAAGATGCTCTATCATTTCATATGTTGACGTTCCCGCATCAAGATAAATCGTCTGTCCAGATTGCAAGATATTATCACAAATATATCTAGCGACTGCCCTTTTCTCCTGTAAAAAATCAGCACGTTTCACTTCGACACTTTCTTCACTACCACGAGCAGTAGAACGTTTTATCGCTCCCCCATGAGTTCTAAATAATAAATTTTTTGCTTCTAGATTCGTAAGATCTCGTCTGATTGTAGCTTCTGACACATCACAATGTTCCATTAGATCCCTAAGACTTAACGAACCTTCCTTATCTAACAAATCTAAAATCTTATTCCATCTTTCATTTACCATTTTTCTTCTCTCCTAACTCCCAAGATTATTATATCTAATATAATATAGCTATTCAATCAAATTCAAGCAAAAACACTCATAAATAATCAAAATTAATGATTAAAATGAGTGTTTTGTTTTTTATTTTTGATTGTTTTTCTAAATGATGAGCGTTTTTTTATTTTCAATTAGATTTACATGATATTTTCATAATAGATATCAGATAACACTTATCTCAAAATTTAAAACCATCTTCATCAATGAAAATTTTCACAATTACGCTTGAGCGATTCAATCATATTTTTTACTCTCTTTACGAAAAACTTTTAACATCTTGTATATTGAATTTTACTACCTATAAGTATTATACTTTAAAGTAGTAAAATTATCTATATAATTCATTTAACGTAACTACAGTTACACCTTCTTTTGCCAACATATCATTATTTTTTACAAATAAGTATTTATATATAATATATTTATCAAAAATTTCCGCCCTTTGCGACAATAAATCTATAGTTTTCTGTAATTTGAAAGAATTACGCCACTTACATTCTCCTACTATTATTTTCTTATCAAGAATAGAATCAACAATAACGTCTATTTCTTGAACACTACCTTTTTTATCTTTTCCCCACCAACGACCAAAAGTTTTTGCAACAAATGGCAATTGTTTATTTGTATTCATTCTTCTCAAATACTGTCTTGATATTTCCTCAAAAATAGATCCAACAAAATTCGGTAAATCACTTAGCGCTACTTCTGCATAAATATCTCCATATCCTCGCTCTATTTCTGCTCTAACAGAAAATACATAACGATACCAAAATGCTAAAAAATTCTCTGTAATAATATACCTGCTAGTTTTCCCTTTCAGCGAATTGGCACCAAAAGGAATTACTCTTTCGATATAATTCAAATCTTGTAAGACTAATAAATATTTCGAGACTATATTAGTTTCAAGTTTAGTATAACTAACAATTTCTCCCAAAGTATTCGATCCACTAGCTATTGCCTGTAAAACCGCATTATAGTTAGCTGGTTCTCTAAATTCTTGCTTCATGAGAAGCACACCTTCATTATTTAAATATCCATTAATATCAAAATAGAGTTCTTTTATATTATCTTCAAACGATAATTTTTCATCTATTAATGTTAAATAGTACGGCGTTCCACCTACACAGGCATAATATTTAACCTTGTCTTCATTACTCGCATTTGGATAGAATTTTGCAGAATCATAGTAATCTAACGGATTAACTTTTAGCTGTCCTGTTCGTCGCCCAAATAAAGGACTTTTTTCTCCTAAAACTTGGTTTTCCATAAAACTCATAGAAGAACCACAAAGGATTAAGAAGATATTAGTATCCTTCAACTCGTGATCAATAACATGTTGCAATATAGAATTTAAAGATTTATTCGCTGTTGCTGCATATGGATACTCATCGATAATAAGAACCAACTTCTCCTTTTCGAATTTTTCCTTTATCAAGTTAAAGAAATTATTCCAATTTTCCACACTTGGAAAATTGGTTATCCCCATCTTCTCACCTAAGATTCGAGAAAATTTTTGAAGATTCAACATGTCGTTCACTTCTTCTGCAGGTAAATATAGTGAATTCTTATCTTTTACAAACTCAGTTAATAAAAACGTCTTTCCTATACGACGTCTACCATAGACAACAGCCATCTGAAATCCTTTTTTATTGTACATTTTCTCCAAAGAATTCAACTCTTTTTCTCTTCCTAAAAACATAAGTTCACCTTCTTATTATAAATTATTTTTATCATTACTCAACTTTTTTACTACCTATAAGTATTATACTTTAAAGTAGTAAAATTAGCAAATAAGAACAAAAACATTACAGAACACATCTGCACTTATGTTCAAATAACAACTAGCACACAAAAATCAAAAATAAGAGGTTCAACATTTCCGCCTGAACCTCTTAACTTTTATCTATTTAGATAATATTCTTATCTTCTTTTTTTGAATCCAACTTCATCTTCAGCTTTATTTAGCTTTTGAAGTCTTTTACTTCTAGCTCCACCTACAGTCTCAACTTTCACCTCATGAATTTCTTCAATCTCTGGTGCTACTTCTACTTTTGGTGTTACTTCCTCTACTTGAGTAACCTCTACTTGTGGCGCTACTTCTACATTTTGTTGTTCAACTACAACCTCTTCAACTTCATTCACTTCTGGTGCTTGTTGCTGTTGCCCTTGAACTTCATTTACGTTAAAACCCGGGTTTTGTTGCCCTCCTTGAGGAGCATTTGGGTTAAAACCCTGACATTGTTGCCCTCCTTGAGGAGCGTTTGGATTGAAACCTTGTGGTTGCCCTTGGAATCCTGGATTTGGTCGTCCTTGTTGAGCATTTGAATCAAACCCTTGTGGTTGCCCTTGAAATCCTGAATTTGGTCGCCCTTGTTGAGCATTTGGATCAAATCCTTGTGGTTGCCCTTGGAATCCTGGGTTTGGTCGCCCTTGCTGAGCATTTGGATTAAACCCTTGTGGCTGTCCTTGGAATCCTGGTTGTCCTTGTTGAGCATTTGGATTAAACCCTTGTGGCTGCCCTTGAAATCCTGGATTTGGTCGCCCTTGTTGAGCATTCGGATTAAACCCTTGTGATTGCCCTTGAAATCCTGGATTTGGTCGTCCTTGTTGAGCATTTGAATTAAACCCTTGTGGTTGCCCTTGGAATCCTGGGTTCATACCATTATTAAAATATGGTTGGTTTTGAATCGGATTACCGAACTGATCAAATTGAACAGGATGTCCAAAAGGGTTTCCAAATTGACTATAGTATTGTTGCGCTTGAATAGTTTGTCTTAAGAAAAATTTAGCAAATTCACTATTAGAATTCGTTTCTACTGCATTAGATGGTAATGACATTAATACAAATAAGAAAACAATACAATACACTGGAGTCAATAAATACACTGTGAAATAAGATAAAATATAATATAAAGCTATTAAAATAACAATTCCCCATGTAGCAAACCCTACATCACGAAGTCTTCTTGTGAAGCTTGCAGTTAGAGGTAAAATTAAAATAAGTCCAGCTATTAGCATGAAAATCCCGAATGCTAACCCTGTTTGAAGTGTAGAAACTCCATCACTAAATGCACTTCCGCCTAATAAGTATCCAAAATCACTTGTTGATCTTCTTCCAATACTAGAAAATGAAGATAATACTCCTTGGAATACTAAAACTGCTAATAAAATAAATCCTCCTAAAATACTTCCTACAGGAAACCAGTGTCCAGGTACTGAAGAGTATCCTGTAAAATCGACGAATCCCTTGAAGAAATCTTTAAAAGAAGAACCATAAGTGACATGCTTATGTCTTTGGTCTATCATAAAACCCCTCCTATAAATAATAAAATAAATATACACTAATAATATAATAAACACTAACTATAGTCAATTGAAATATAAATAAAACACATAAAATCTTATTATTTCTATCCCTACTTATAACTAAATTCACAGCTTGGTATATTGATTTTACACCTTCAAATTATTCTCATGCTATAGTATTTTCTCTATCAAAATATCTCAGATATTTCAATATTAATTATAAATTCTAAGATGTTACTACTAAAAATAATACAAAAAATTATATAAAAAATCTAGGCAATCAACTAATTACCTAGACTTCTCTCAACAACTATATTTCCATTTTCCCTAGCACTTCTCGTGCTTCTTCAATTACACTTTCTATTATGACTTTCACTGGACGAATCTCACTTACTAACCCAGCGATTTGCCCTGCCATAACAGAACCATTTTCAACATCACCATCATAAACAGCACGTCTTAATGAACCTAGTGTTAACTCCTCTAGCTCTATAAGAGTGGACGACTGTTCTTCTAATTCATGATATCTTTTTGTAAGTTCATTTTTAATACCACGAACAGGTGCTCCGAATTTTTCTCCTGTTAACGTCGTAGAAGTATCATCTGCTTCTATAATCATGTTTTTATACTCATCTGTCACCGGACACTCCTTAGAAGCCAAGAACACAGTTCCCATTTGTACACCGTTCGCTCCAAGACAATAAGCTGCAGCCATTCCACGACCATCGGCTATACCCCCAGCTGCGATAACCGGAATATTCACCGCACTTGTTACTTGTGGCAGTAGTGACATAGTAGTACTTGTTCCTACGTGTCCTCCTGCTTCCATACCTTCCACTACAACTGCGTCGCACCCTAACTCTTCCATTTTCTTCGCAGCCTTAACAGATGGAATAACTGGTATAACTTTTATCCCTGCTTCTTTTAAATGCGGCATAAATTTTCTCGGAGTTCCTGCTCCTGTTGTGACAATTTTAACACCTTCTTCGATAACAACATCAATTATTTCTTCGATATTCGGCATCATAAGCATTAAATTTACCGCGAAAGGTTTATCTGTAAGATTTTTACATTGTTGAATCTCTTTGCGAAGCTCCTCAGGACTTACACCTCCAGAAGCTAAAATCCCCAAAGCTCCAGCGTTAGAAACAGCCGAAACAAATTCGTGCCTTGCTATTTGAGCCATTGCTCCTTGAAAAACTGGATACTTTATTCCTAATAAACTAGTAATCGTCATAATTGTTCTCCTCTTTGTTTACTTCATATTACAATTAGCATTGGACTAATTTTATTTAAAATTTTCTAATCTAACATTTCCACATAATACTTAGCGATATATTTCTAAAAAATAAATTTCGCAATAACATAACACACTATCATTAAAATGATCGATGATAAGAAACATGCTGTAAATACTCTTATACCACGTTCTTTTATAACTCTGAAATTAACACTCATTCCTAACGCCGCCATAGCCATACCTAAGAATACATATGCAGCATCTACAAAAAATGGAGCTAATGGTTTTAAGAAAGTAACGTAACTTCCCAAGATACTCATAAAGATAAATCCTAGGATAAAGTACGGCATCGGAACCTTACCTTTTGTTTCATCCTGAGTTTTTTTGTTAACAACAATCAATATTCCCGCAACTACGATAAGCATAAGAACACGTGACAGTTTTGTCAAAATCGCTGCATCTAAAGCCACTTGTCCACCTGCTCCTCCAGCCGCAACTGCATGAGCTATTTCATGAAGACTTCCTCCTGTAAACACTCCGTAGTTGTATGCATCAAGACCTAAATAAGGCTGCAAACTTACCTCTATTAGCGTAAACACCGTCCCCAGTATCGCAACAACAGCAACAGCAAGAACACTGTTATCAGTTTTTGCACGAAGTTGTCCACTTACCCCCATAACAGCCGCAGCTCCACAAATACTACAACCGCATGAAGAAAGTAAAGCAAGCTCATGATCCACTTTAAAAGCACGACACATAAAGTAAGTTAAAGTTATCATAAACAACACGATAAAAAATGCTACCACCAGTGTTTTCTTCCCTTCCATAAGAAGCCTATCCAACGCTAGTTTAAATCCTAATAAAATTATTCCAAGTCGCAAAAATTTATTACTTATAAACGGAATATCCGCCTTAACTTGTTCCTTCAACCCTTTCGAACTCTGTAAAGCCATACCTATAACTAAGGCAATAACTAAATGTCCAAAAAGTTTTAATGCAGGAACCTGAGCAAGATATTTCGCAACTAACGAAATAACTAACATTATACCTAATGTATAATAAAAATTAACACTCTTAAACCTATCCATAATAGATTTCTCCTTTTACTCTATTCAGCTAAAAAGCTATACACTTTAATTATACTATCTACAATCTTTCTATTCAAGGAATTATAATGAGTTCTATACAACTTAAAGATTCTTCAGTCTCTAACGTTTTCTACTTTGTTACCTATATTAAAAAAACAACCAAGGAATGAAATTTCAAATCTCTTCCCTTGGTTGTTTCATTATTAAACTTTGTAAATAGATTCTGTAAAGTCTTGTGATTGTCTTAAGTATGCTTTATAGATCTCTTTTTTAAGTTTTTGCACTGGAGTTTCTATAAACATAAATTTCTGAGCTGTTGTATTACCTGCTTTTATTTGGGCTAGTTCAGCTAAAACAGCTTCATTCATAAGTTGTTGTAATTTTTCTTTACTATCAATTACTTGTTGTTTTCCGTTGTAATTTATCGTAATAGATTTCAGGCTATCTAATTTTGCAACACGCTCATTAATTTGATCTTTTTTGAAGGCTGCATATGTTTTTCCTAAGATTTTTTCGAAAATATACTTATCAGACAACGGTTTGCTTTCTGCTTCAGCTTGTTGTTTAAACTGATTCGATACATAAGGTACAAATCCTTCATAATAGCCCAAAGCTCCCATAAGCTCAAAGGCTTGTTTTCTGAATGTAATATCCCCACTCATACCTTTATCATTTTCACTAACTCCAAAAATTGTATCAAACATATCTACAAAATAATATCCATTGGCTAAGACATCACCTTTTGCATTAAATCCATTTATAATGTAACGGTTCACTAAAATATTATTATCAATTAAACTATTAATATCATTTAATTTTTCCGCTTCTGCCAGTGTGATTTCTGAGATTTTTTCACTATTGTGCGTAGCTTTAACCGCTTGATTTGTGTATGTTACTGTCGCTCTAGGTCCTTTTGACGCAATCGGTGTTATCTTTTTGAAATATTTAGTTTTATCTTCTGCTGAAAGTTTCCTTGTCGCTTCCGCTTCTAAATAATCTAAACTATATAGCACATCAAAACTTCCATGCATGTAATTTCTTAAATCTGCAGCTGTCTTGAATCTATTAGATGTTTTATTATAGAATCCGTTCTTATTACTTTCGTCAAAAACAAAGTTTAGGTTAAAATATGTATCTTTTTCTGGTGTATAAGAATTTTCAAAAATTCCTCGAGCATAAAATTCTGCAGCTGTACCATCTCGACGACCATGATTATTAAACAGCACTGTTCTGTCTAATAAGTGCGTCATTTCATGAGAATAGGTTGCTGACCCTCTATCATCCAGAACTCTATCTATAAAGTAACGGACACCTACTCCATTCGCTTCTGCACCTACATTTTGCGATGGTGAATACAGTCCTAAAGGTGTCATAAAGTCTTTAACCCCTTTATCCGCTGTTGGTCCTGATTCTTTAGACCATGTTGTCGCTATTCCAGCAAACTCATTAGGCGTATATTTTTTCATCGTATCTACAATTACTCTATTGGTAATTAGTTTCGGACGATTTTCTTCTTTTGTTATTCTATATAGAGTATCAATATAATTAGCTTGTCTTGTCGCTGTTAGTTCTATCAATTCTTTAACCTTATTAAGCTCTTCGGTATACTTAGCTTTATTTGCTTTCTCTAAAGAAGTATCCATATAGGTTCCGATATTTCCATAAGTTACCGTCGCCATATTAGTTATAGCATACACGCTTGGTTCTTTAATATTTACCAAACCTAATAATGTAGCTATGTTCTGTTGTCTTCTATTTTTTATTTGAAGTTCTTCTGCCCCGTATTTCTCAGGAGACGTAGTTAATTTTGTATATAATTCTACTTTTTCGTCAGGTTTCTGTTTTGAAGGTTTTTCTACTACGATAGCTTTAGTCGCTTTTTTCAACCACGTATCACCGTCCATATTTGTGAATGTAGTTCTGTTGTAATCTAGGAAATCTAGTAGCGTTGGTTTATCCGTGATTTTCCCGAAGTATTTCTCAAATGTTTTTGGACTATTAGTTAGTTTTAATTCGTCATAACTCATAGATCCAAGATGTGTCAACCAATCTAAAGATGTAACATTTTTCTTACCAAATGAACTTGGATTATATGCTAGTATATCGCGAATATTAGTATCTCCAAAGTCTATATTATAAAATCTATTTATATAAGATAACCCTAGTAATATTTTTTCTTTATTAGCTTCAATATCACGTCTAACTTTTTCTCTATTTTGTGGCGTGTCTCCAATAATGCTCAATGTATGCGCCGCAACTTTTTTCAACCTAGCATCTAAATCTATTTTAGTCTCTTCTAGCGTTTCTTTAATCGATAATTTTTCTAGATACTCTTTTCGTAAAACTTCTTTTACTTCTTCATCAGTTATCGCTGGATTAGTTTTTTGTAATTCTTTTCGTTTCAAGAATAGATCTCGATTTATTTCTATATCTGATGGAGTTAACTGAGCCTTTAACTTTCCATTTGTTAACAAGTCTACATTTTTCATCTCCGCAGTAGCTTCCGTTACATTTACTGCATTTTCTAATCCGCTATTAACTGGTAGTAAATGAGGTTTGTCTTCTTTAGTTCCAACTAAGATTAGCCTTGGTATCATATATTCGGCTATTTCAGTCTTCTCAACTGGATTCGTTAACTCTCCTGTTTCAGGATTAACTTCATAAGTTCTAGTTATTGTTGTTTTACCCTGTTTTCCCTCTCGAACAAGTTCTATTCCTTTTGGAAGTTCAGGGTCTTCTTTTCTCTCCTCTGTGATTTCTATAGGTTTTACTATTCTCTCAACATTCCCAACTTCAATAACTTTATCTATCGGTCGGCATAATATTATTTTAGAAATATGTTCTACTGGTTCTCCAGTAGATTCATCACGAATATACGAAGTAGTAATTACTTCCGTGCCTTTACTACCTTCTACTATTTCATCTTGATCTCTAAAGTTTAAATCATATGGGTCGCCTGCCCCATAAATTGTTTTATAATCCAATTCTTCTACGGTAGTTATTGTTGAAATAGGAATAACCGATTTTCCGTTAATAATTATCGTCGATGTTTCAAAGTGTTTTAACTCATCAGCTGTTGGTTTGGGGCATTTCCTGTTATCCTTTATTCGCACTGGTCGGTCAGGTTTTGAATCATGGATATCCCCCCACGATGGTTTTTCAACTGGTATAGCAGGCTTTGGAGTTACCTCTGGCGTTGGTTGTTCCGGTGTTGGTGTTATTTCATACTCTGGATTCTCCGGTTGTACTAAACTTTCACCTTTTATACTCACTTCTGTTATTGGGTTTTCTTCTCGTACTAATGTAGGACCATTCCAACTTGCTAGCGGTTTTTCTGGTTGTACTAGCGGCTCTCCTTTCTCGCTTATTACTGCTTCTGGGTTCTCATCTTGTACTAAAGGTTCTCCTTTTTCACTTACTACTCCCTCTGGATTCTCCGGTTGTACTAAAGGTTCTCCTTTTTCACTTACTACTCCCTCTGGATTCTCCGGTTGTACTAAAGGTTCTCCTTTTTCGCTTATTACTGCTTCTGGATTCTCATCTTGTATTAAAGGTTCTCCTTTTTCGCTCACTACTCCCTCTGGATTCTCATCTTGTACTAATGGTTCTCCTTTTTCACTTACTACAACTTTCTCCTCTATACCTGTTTTTTCCTCCACTAGTCCAGGAGTAAACTCTCCTCGTTCTTCTATCTTGATAGAACTACTTTTGTTTGTGCATGTTTTTCCTATTTCAAAATAGTGACCCGTAAAACTATATCCAGGTATTTCCTCTGGACTTGGTAACATTCCACCTATTGAAGTTTTTATCACCGTTGGTTGAATTTCTCTAAAATCTTCAAAAGCCATCACTTGACTTAAATTACCACTGACAGTTAGCATACTAACTAAAAAAATCAATTTCCCTTTTTTCTTTTTAATCAATGTTAAACACACCAACAACAATGCTCCACCTAAAACTGCAGTTCCCGATGTTACTCCACCTGTACTTGGTAATACATTATTTTTTTTATATACAAAATAATATGACTTACCTTCTTCTACTGTTATTTTGTTTTCTTCAAAAACTTTTAGCTGACTTTTTATTTGTTCCGATAAACTACTATTATCAACCGCATGAATACATACTTCTTTTTCCTCTGTCGCCTTAGCTTCACCGGTATAACTTAAAGATAAAAACAAACTTGTTCCCAACAACACAGAACAAGCACCCATCTTATATTTCCTTATTGAAAAATACTGCTTCCTTCTAAAATTTTCTTTCTTCGTCATCTTTTCCTCCGCTATTTCTTTATTCAATAACCTTTTATACTATATCAAATTTAACTTTTTTCCGCAAGAATAATATATATATATCTTTTAAATTATAAATCAAAAAAGGGTGTGACTCGAAAAATCGTGATTTCAGAGAAATCTTTTCAAGTCACTCCCAATAAATTTTATTATATATATAAAGTTTTTATAAAGCAAATTTAGATGTCAATAAAACACCACTTCTATACTTTCTCAAATAAACCTTTTTTAAATTTTAATCTGTTGATCTAACCTTTTTTATACTTTATTTTGATTTATTATCCTAATAAAAGGAATAAGTAGTGAGCGATAATCCCCGCTGCTATACCACCTAGTGTGTGAGATACGATAGCTTTTGAAGATAATTTACGAACTCCAAGAGCATCCATCATACCGATATGTGTACTTAAGTATCCACTCCAACACATACCCATCGCAGTAAATACCGCGATATCATTAGGTCCAATAAGACCATTTTTCAAGAATTCCGGTACTAATGAAATAGCTCCTCCTACAGCTCCTAAAGCTGTAATTGGGAAAGCAATAGCTTCTGCTGAATGGAATCCAAACAACGGTTCTAATATAAATGTTAATTTTTCTCCTAACCATGGTAGGAATCCAACTCCCTCATATGCTGCACCAGTATATCCACCTGCAGGCATCTTAAATGTTAACATCATCACAAAAGTACATACAATAAGCACTCCCGGAATAATAGCCATACCCATTTCTACCCCTGTTTTTCCACCTTCCAAAATAGTATCTAATACACGTTGGAACATATTACCATCACGTATTATTCTCACTTTGTCTGGTGTTTCATCGCCTTCTTCCATTTCTATTACAGGATCTTCAGCTTCATCTCCATAGTATTTTTTCGTTTCTCTTAACATTAAACGAACACTTATAATACTACCTAAGATTGCTCCAACATTCCCTATAATTGCTGCTTTGATAAATCCTTCACCTTGTCCCATCATAAACATTGTTACAATAAGCCCCATACCAAAAGCTGTCCCTAAATTACATAAAGCTGGTACTTGGTATTTTTTAAAGAAAGATACAAAGCGTCTATCTTTCGCAAATGGAATAATAGCCGGGTTATCTGATAGATAAGTCGCTACTGCTCCTGTTACACTCGCACCAGGCATCCCCCAAAGTGGTTTCATAAGAGGTGCGAATATTTTATTTATTAGCGCAATCGCACCAAACTCTGATAACAATGCACTAATAGCCCCTGCTATAACAGCCATAGCCATAATGAAAAATACCGTATTCAGTAGTAAATCATGAGCTGTAGCCATCATTGTTTTAAACATAAGTGGTGTTCCCATTTTCCTTGCCATAAATCCAAATATTAAGAAAAATATTGCTAAGAAAACAAAAGTCTCTAAACTTATCGCTTTTTTAACCACTACATTTTTTTTGTTCTTCTTACTCTTGGTTATTTCTCCGCCCATAAAAATCGTCCTTTCTAATTTTTATTTAATATAATTATTTCAGTTCACTTGTATAGAACTGTACTATTACAACTTACATAATATATTATATCACACTTTCTTTATTCTCGCAACTATTTCAACAGTTTTGAAAGTAATTAAACTAAATTACCATTGAAATCCAACCTCTCTTTCCTCTCTATATTCTATGTAAACATTATCAAAATAACTTTTTATCACTTTAAAAAATAAAATATAACACCTATTTACAAAAGTTAAATTTTTATATATTTTACTATTGTGTATTACGTTGTATTAATACAGTTGTGTTTTGGTATTATATTTGTATTATTATCCCCTAAAGAGAAATGAATTTTATTTTTTATAACAACATTAAATCATAAATTATTAATCTTTATCCACATTACATAATGTCGATTAATTGAAATATTTCGGCTTTTTTGATAGAATATAATGGCAACAAAAATACACAATAAGGAGAAATATATTTTTTATGCGAACGCAAAATGAAAATAATAAAATTTTAAAGTTTTCAATTAGAAAATTATCTTTTGGTGCAGCACCAGTTATCATCGGTGCTTTATTCCTTGGAAGCCATACATCAAGCGATGCGTTAGCAAACGAAGGTACTGCTAACGTTAAATATACTTATCTAGCTGAAAACGAACTTACTGAATCGGAAAAAAGTTTAATTAAAAAAAGCATTCCTGAAAACGTCAAAAACAACGAAACATATTACATGGTTTATAAAAAAGAAACTCAAACAACTAAACCAGCAGAGAGACCAACAGAAATCAAAGAACTACCTAACACAGGACAAAGCTCTCTTCCTGTTGCCGGTTTAGGTATCGGAACTGCGGTATTAGTAGTTTTACTAATGTCTAAAAAACACAGAAATAAAGTTCTTAGCGTTGTATTAATCGGGGCTATGGGGCAAAGTGTCATCATGCCGTTCCAAACATTTGCTTTTGAAAACAAAGAATTAGTTCAACACAACACGCAAGCAACTGTATCTAATTCTACTGAACTTGCTAACGGAGTAATTAACATCGAAGGATATCGCTATGTTGGATATTTCACACATAGTGACTTAAACGTCCTACCACAACCTGAACAAAAAGTTCTTCCAAAACTAGAACAACCAACTATCGAACCGACACAACCTGAGCAATCTACACCTAAAGTTGAGTATAAAACAACACCTGAAGAAGGTATTAAAACAGTAGTCGAAAATAAACCTGAACTTAAATCAACTACTGAGGCTGTTCCTTTCGAAACTATCACACAAAACGATGCTACTTTACCTAAAGGACAATCTAAAGTTGTTCAAGAAGGTGTCAACGGTGAACAAATCGTATTTAGCGAAGTATCTACTATCGACGGAAAACAGTCTAGCAAAGTTATTAAAACATCAATCACTAAACAACCTGTAAATAAAGTAGTTGCTGTTGGTACTAAAGAAGATGCTACTCCAGTGAAACCAGCACCAGTAGAAGAAGTTCTTGATGCAAAATCAGGTAAACCAAAAGTTGTAGTTTCTACTGAGGTTGTTCCATTTGAAACTATTACACAAAACGATGCTACCTTACCTAAAGGGCAATCTAAAGTTGTTCAAGAAGGTGTTAACGGCGAACGTACTATCTTAACAGAAGTAGCTACAGTGAACGGACAACAATCTAGCAAAGTACTAGAAACTACAATCACAAAACAACCTGTAAACAAAGTAATCGCAGTTGGCACTAAAGAAGACGTTACTCCAACTCCACAACCCGTAGCACCTGAAGAAACTAAACCTACTCCTCAGCCTGAAACTCCAAAACCTGAGGAAAAAGTTGATAAAACTGCACTAAAAGCTCAAATTGATAGAGCTCTTGCACTTGTAGCTGCTGATTATTCTGTTGCGAGCTACGACGCTCTTAAACCAATTTTAGCAGCTGCACAAAACATTTACACTTCCGATACTGTAAAACAACCAGAAGTAGATAATGAAACTGCAAAACTTAAAGCTGCTATCGACGCTCTTAATGTTGATAAAACTGAATTAAACAAAACTATCGCCGATGCAAAATCAAAAACTAAAGAGCACTACAGCGATAGTACTTGGACTAATCTTCAAAATGTATTAGCTGATGCTGAAAAAGTTACAAATAACCCAACAGCAAAACAAAGCGAAGTTGATCATGTCTACGAAAAACTTAAAGCCGCTATTGCAGGATTAAACACTGATAAAACTGAACTTGAAAGACAACTTGCTGATGCTAAGTCTAAGGCAGAAGCTGACTTCAGTCCTGCGACATGGGCTGCCTTAGAGGAAGCGAAAAACGCTGCCCAAACTGTAGAAGACAACGCTACTGCTACTCAAACTCAAATCGATGAAGCTGCTAAAAAACTTAAAGCCGCTATCGACGCTCTTAATGTTGATAAAACAAAATTACAAGAACAAATAGCAATCGCAGAAACTAAACAAGAAACTGACTACAGTCCAAAAACTTGGAATGAATTCAAAAATGCTGAAATCAAAGCAAAAGAAATCAACGACAAAACTACTCCACTTCCTAAACAAAGTGAAATAGATGCAGCTACTAAAGCTCTTCAAGACGCTATTAAAGCTCTTGCTGTAGATAAAACTGCGTTACAAAATGCTATAAACACAGCGAACAGCAAACGTAAAGAAGAATACACTACTCAAACATGGAAAGCTTTAGAAGATGCTCTTACGGCAGTAAACCCTATAAATACAGATGAAGCTGCTACTCAAAGCAAAGTAGACGAAGCTACTAGAAGATTAGAAGAAGCTATCAAAAACTTAGCTCCGTTAACTGAAAAACCAGTATTAAAATTCGTCGATACTGATAAGAAAGTATTAGATAAAGAAGTAATTGCTAACTATTCTCTAAAAAATCCAACTAAAGCTAAAATTAAATCAATTACAGCTACTCTGAAAAAAGACGGACAAGTTGTTAAGACTGTAAATCTAACAGAAGATAATCTAAATGCTTTATTAGAAAACGTAGAATACTTCAAAGAATACACTCTATCTACAACCATGGTTTACGATAGAGGTAACGGTGAAGAGACTGAAACATTAGCTGATCAACAAATTCAATTAGACCTTAAAAAAGTCGAAATTAAAAATATTAAAGAAACAAGCTTAATTAGTGTTGATGAAGCAGGTGTTGAAACAGATAAAAGTTTACTTGATTCTAATCCAGGAAATGTTGCTCCACTTTATCTACGCATCACAACTCACGATAACAAAGTGACAAGACTTGCCGTTGATAAAATTGAAGAAGTAGAAAAAGATGGAAAAACTTTATATAAAGTTACAGCTACAGCTCCTGATTTAGTTCAACACACAGATGCTTCTAAATTAGCAAACGAGTATGTTCATTACTTTGAAAAACAAAAAGCACATGAAAATGATGTATACTATAGTTTTAACGACCTGGTAACAGCTATGAAAGCTAATCCTTCTGGTACATTTAAACTTGGTGCAGATCTTAATGCCGCTAACGTTCCAACTCCAAATAAACAATATGTACCTGGTAAATTCAGCGGAACTTTAACAAGTGTCGATGGTAAACAATATACAATACACAATATGGCTCGTCAGCTATTTGATAATATTGAAGGTGGTACAGTTAAAAATATTAACTTAGGAAACGTTAATATCAACATGCCTTGGGTTGAAAATATTTCAGCACTATCAAGAGTAATTAAAAATGCCACAGTCGAAAATATTAAAGTGACTGGTAGCATCCTTGGTAAAGATGGTGTGGCCGGTATTGTAAATAAAGGAGATACCGGTGGACTTCTTAAAAATGTTGCTTTCA
>NZ_CAURMG010000033.1:0-16881 GCF_963525875.1 uncultured Gemella sp.
ATAGTTTGTAAAACTAGCTTAAGATTAAATCTACTAATTCTTTAGCTTCTACATTTCCGAAGTAGTACGTTAAATCAATACTTCCTAATGCTTCTAGTAAGTCTTCTTCTTTTACTCTTACGCCAATAAGTTTCTCTTCTACATCACGCACATTACCCTTTCCGAAGAAATCTCCATAGATTTTCGCTTTTGTAATACGTCCTTCTTCAACTTCTAGACTAATATCAACAGTTCCGATCGCAAGATGTGCATCACGGTTATAGTTGTATCGTGGTGATTTTCCATAGTTCCAATCCCAATTTCGGTATTTTTCATCCGCTAATTTTTCAATTGCAGCCCAATCTTCATCAGTAAGCTCATATCTTTTCGCATCTTTAATATCATCAATACCCATTAATCCACAAATAACTAAATCTTTGAATTCGTCGATAGTTACATTTTGATATTCAGGTTTTAATAATTCACGCATACCCATTACACGTGCTCTTACTGATTCAATACCTTTTGATTCAATTTTTTTACGATTTGGAGTTAAAGCATTAACCATAGCTTCGTAGTTTACATCAAGAAGTAATGAATATCCTCCATAGATTTTTCCACGAACTAATGTCATCGCAGCTCCACTTACTTTTTTACCACGAGCAGTTAAGTCATTACGACCTTTTTGTTCAACTTCTGTAGCTCCTAAACTGTGAAGAACATCAACTGCTGGTTGATAGAATTTTTTGTAGTTTCCATATACATCTGTATCCCCAGGCATTAAGAAACATACATTAACAGCACCGTTATCAACATAAACAGCACCGCCACCAGTATCACGACGTACTAAGATAATATCTTTTTCTTTCATGTAGTCATGGTTTACTTCAGTTTCAGCATTTTGGAATAATCCAATTTCTACTTTTGGTTCACAGTAATATGGGAAGATTACAGTCTCATCGATGTCGATATTATTAAGTACGTAAACTTGCATCGCCATTACTAGCGCTCCATCTGGTAAATATTTTCCGTTTCTAATTGGTTCTATTAAATACATAATTTATTCTCCTTTATTTTTTAATTTTTGTTAATGTATTTTTTTTGTCTAATGTTATTTTTTATTGCAGTCTTATTATAATTTAATCTGCAATATTATAAAATCTCATTGCGAATTTTTTCGCAGTTTATGTATGAGCCTAACATACACTACCTGAAAAGTTATTACAGAGCTGACCAAAAAGGCCTAAATTTTAACAAAGTGTATATAGGAACTCATAGACGCAGTGGTTTATTGATATCTAAAATCGCTTTAGAAAAGCTTTTTAGATATCTAATAAACTGTGCGGGGGTGACTCGATAAAATCTTGTTTCTCGAAATCACGATTTTTGAGTCACTCCTATTTCTTCAACAACTCTTCAACATCTAGCGTTAACTCTTTACTATTCTGGTTAAACCATAACACCCTTGAAGCGATTCTTTCCGGGAATTGATATTTTTTCTGATTCATAGTAATCATCAACGCCTGTGGATTCTTATCAAGTTCTCTATAAAAAGGATATTTTATAAACTGAGGTGTCGTAAATCCTACCCCTATCTCGATAAACAATGTTTTCTTATCACGATTATTTTCTAAAAACTCATTGTACTTGTCAAGATGCTCGAAAAAGATTGGATCTTCTACCATACCTTTTTCAGCATTTCTTTTATTCACCTCAAGTGGTGCACCACACTCTGGACATAACGGGATAGATCTATAATCCACTTCCATATTTTCCTGTTCCACAGCAAGCCTACGCATTAACGCTTCATCTTGATACGTCTTCGCATGGCAATGTTTGCTACACTGCATAAGCCCGTACTTACCTTGAATATGGAAAACCTTATCCATATCATAACCCGCAACATCAAAGGCATTATCAGCATTTGTCGTAATAATATGATAGTTCTTATCTTGTAATATATTTTTTAACGCCTTATAACTCGCCCCTACAGGTTGATCGAAGTAATTTAACAACACAAAACGACTTTGAAATGCCCAATATTCCTGCGAACTTGGAAAATCAAACAAACTCGCCTGCAACATATCTAAAAACTTATATTTTTCTACAAAGTCTTTAAAATTACTCGTAAACCTCTCTCCAATATAAGTAAAACCATCAGCGGCTGACATTCCAGCTCCTATTCCTATGACTATAGCCTCAGCTTCTTCTATTAGCTGTGCTAGTTTTTCGGCATTATTTTCTTCTAACTCTATCGCCTTCCAAGTCATTAATTTTTCTCCTCTTTTCCCATTAGCTCTTTAGCTAAAATCTCAATAATATTTTTTCTTCTTTCTATTGTTGGCACCAAAGGTATGCACATCAACTCTTCTAATTCGAATTCTGCGACTAATTTTTTTAGTTTTTCTATTACCGTTTCCTTCGTACCCCAAACTAAACGCGTCCTGTTTTTTTCTACTTTTTCTCTATCCGCTTCGATAATCTCGTACTCTTTAGCTGTCTTTATACTAGGGAATCTATCAAATTCTGTAAATTCTTTTTTACCGAGAAGCCAGACATCTAAACAGCGTACCAAATCTTTTGCTTCCTGCTCATCTTCTCCAATCGCTATAAATACCGCGACAACATCTTTCGGATTTCTATGCTTTTCGAGCATCTTAGTACGATAAACCTGTAAACATCGCTTAGCTGTTTCTATATAATCTACAGCCTGATTAAAGAATAGACCATAGACATAATTTTGACCAAGCTCCGCTGCTAGATTCGCACTCTTTTCACTTGTTGATAAAAGCCATATTGGATTCACCTTCGCTTCAGGAGGTTGTACAAAAACCTCACTTCCAGTAAGTATATCAACAAGCTCTTTGCAACTTTCGTTATATTCTTCCCTTGTTATAGGTGTAGTATTCATCAACTTCTGAACAACTTTCGTTCCAGGATTATTCCCAATTCCTAAATTCACCCTATCAGGATATAACGCACTCAGAAGCTTAATCCATTCGCTAATTTTATACGGTGAATAATGAGGAATCATTATTCCACCAGATCCTATTTGTATTTTTTCTGTATTCTGAAGAAGATGTAACATTAATAACTCCGGGCTGCTACTCGCAAGAGCAGGTACTTGGTGATGTTCAGCCATCCAGAAACGACTATACCCCAACCTTTCAGCCAAACGAGCTAATTCTACACTCTCCTCAATAGCCTCTATCGAACTCTTTCCTTCATCTACAATAGCATAATCTAAAATACTAAGTTCCATATATTTTCCTCTTATATAGTTAATTTCTAATATTACTTAAGAATTACCCATTCTCCTAGTAAATCTCATCTTTTATTAAGCTGATAATCAAATATACCCAACTAGGAGAAAACCTTTTCTGAAATTACGAATTTATTATATCATATTTTCACTAAAAGTACATATTTATAGCACCGCTACTTTAAATTCTTATAAAAATACAAAGCTTGAAGTTATTAAAAAATTGACAATAACAAAAGAAGTATGTTAAAATGTAGGTAAGTGAATGAGAGATGACTATCAAATTTCACCACAAAAGCCAATTGAAGTGGTTGTTCAATTGGCTTTTTTATTGTATAGATTAATAACCACATACAAACTAGACAAAAGTTCTAACCCCTTTTTCTTATTCTTTTCATATCATACCTTTTTATCCAACTAATATTCTGATATAATAAACTATGAGAAAACCTTTTCTGAAATTATAAATTTGTTTTATTGCACTTTCAGTAAAAGTATACACTCCTAGCACCACTATTTTGAAACCAATATAGCTAGAATTTCCCTAATTATCTTTATAATTAACACTTAATTTTTATTTTTTAACAGTGTTTCTCTAATTTCTTCTATATTGTATGTAAATTTCATTACATAAAGTTTTTTATTTTAATGTGTGTTAGCAAACTACTAAATGAGGTATTTTTTATGGAATCTAAATTATTAACACCTGTAAAATTAGCTAATGGTATCGAACTTGAAAATCGTTTTGTCCTGTCTCCTATGACTACAAATTCATCTACCAAAGATGGGTTTATCACAGAAGAAGATCTACTATATGCAAAACGCAGAAAAAACACAGCACCTCTTCAAATTACTGGAGCTGCTTATATCAATTTAGAAGGTCAGCTTTTTGAATATGGTTTTAGCGTTCATGATAATGCGTGTATTCCTGGTTTAAAGAAAATGGCAGAAGCTATGCAGTCAGGTGGAGCAAAAGCCATCCTTCAACTAACTCACGCTGGACGCTTTGCTAATCACTACGTTACCACTAATAAACGCGCTGTAGGCCCTAGCTATATGGAACTTAATTCTCCTGTTGAGCATATTGTTCACCCGCTTTCAATAGAAGACATCAAAAAAATAAAAGAAGATTATAAACATGCCGCAAGTCGTGCTATTGCTGCTGGTTTTGATGGTATAGAAATATCTAGCGCCCAACGCCTTCTTTTACAAACATTCTTCTCTACTTTCTCTAACGAACGTCATGATGAGTACGGTGTAGATACATTAGAAAATCGCTCTCGTTTTATTCTTGAAGTTTTCGAAGAAGTATATGAGGTTATAAAAAAAGAAGCACCAAAAGACTTCATCTTCGGTTATCGTGCTACACCCGAAGAAACACGCGGAGAAGAAGTAGGTTACACAGTTGAAGAATTCAACCAACTTACAGACTGGTTATTAGAAAGAGTGCCTCTATCATACATGGCAATCGCAAGTTGGGGACAAAACATTTATCTAAATACAGTACGCGCAGAAGGTCCTCATCACGGTCGACTAGTTAATGAAGTAGTCTATGAACATTTAAATGGAAGACTTCCTCTGATCGCCTCAGGTGGTATAAACACTATCGAAAAATGCGAAGAAGCAATATTACACGCAGATATGATCGGCCTATCATCACCGTTCGTCGCAGAACCTGACTTCGTAGAAAAACTAAAAACACATCATACAGATGATATCAACTTAAACGTAGGTGTAGAAGATATCGAACATCTAGCTATTCCTAAAGCCGCCTTCAAAGATATAGTTCTAATGATGGACTACGGACGCTCACTACCGCAACACACAAGAGATGAATTTAGAAAACTAGAAGAAAACTATTAAAAAAACTATATATTTACTATACGGAAATAACTCGACATCCCATTCTTTCGAATCGCGATTTTCAAGTTGTTTTCGTATTTTCTTTACTTACATAACTTGAAAAATCAACTATGAATTACCTTTTGTAACAAAAATGTAACATTAATATAATATTATATAAAATCTTTCTATAGAATCATTATTTTTGTTATTTTTATATTTTATGTAAACAAGATAAACGTTGTTAATTCAGCATTTATATAAAAACTTAACTAAATAAATATTCATTTTAAAAAAAAATATTTGATAAAAGTTTTGTTACAATTAGTTTACACAACTATATATATGTTAAATTTCTTACTAAAGCCCTTGTATTATATATTTCTATATAGTATAATAACAATTGCCAATACACTAATTATATCTATATTTCTTACATTAATTATAGTTTTATAAATAATTAGAAATATGGTCATAGTCATATTTTATATAAAATTAAATTTATTGATAAAGGAGAGATAATATTATGACAACAAAAAAATACTCATTACGTAAAGTAAAAGTTGGTGTTGCATCTGTTCTTGTAGGATTCGGAATTGCAACAACTGGAGCTGCAGTAGCTAATGCAGCTGATGAAATTACTAAACTAGATGCAAATACTCCAGCTCTTACATCAGAAGAAATTGATGCTTTAAACAATTCTCTTGACCAAGCTGCAAAAGATCGCGAAGAAACAGCAAAAAACCTTGAAAAAGAAACAAATGAAGCTGCCGCTCAAAAAGAATTCTTAGCTAACTATGATAAAGCTTTAACAGCTTCTGTTTCTGAATTAGAAAAAGCTGGAACTACTTCTCCAGAAGAAGCTAAAGCTAAAGCTGATGTTATCGCTAAATTAAAAGAAGAAGCTGCTGCTAAAAGAGAGGCATTTGTGGACGGATTCAAATCTGGTTTAACTGCCGAAGACGCTAACAAACTAATAGATGAAGAAAATAACCCACAATCTACAACTCCAGTTTCTCCTGAAAATAGAACATTCACTAAAGATGAATTAAAAAAACTTAAAGAAGCTGAAAATACAGCTAAAGAAGAAGAAGCTCTTCTTCCAACTTCTGTTAAAAAACAAGATTTACTTGATGAATTAGAGAAACAAATTGACAGAGATAAAAAACAAGTTGAAAGAATCCTTGAAGAAGCTCAAGAAAAAGCTAAAACTGTTGATTTATTAACTGAAGAATTAGAAGAATCTACTTCTCAATTAAAAGCTGTTGAATCTCTTAAAGATACTGATCCTGTAGCTGCCGCTAAAATTAACACACTAAAAGCTAAAGTTGCTCAATTAGAAAGCAAATTAGAAACAGCTACTAACGATTATAATGCGCACAGTGAAAAATCAAAAGCTGTTTTAGAAAGCCTTAAAAACGAAATTAACGAATTAACTGATGACTACAACTACGCTTTAGGTGAATACCACCTTTACAAAGTTGAAGAACTAAAAGAAGAGATTGCAACTCTTGAAGAAAACATTAAAAATGCTACTGATAAAGATTTAAAAGCTATTCTTGAAAAAGACTTAGCAGACAAAAAAGCTGAATTAACAAAAGCTGAAAAAGAAATGGAAGACGTTCTTAATGTAATCGATCCATTAGTATTACCAGCTGATGAAACTCCAGCTCCAGGACACGTTACAGCTCCTTCAAACGGAAATGACTTCGGTCAAAAACCAGAAGTTAAAGAAGAAGCTAAAGCTGAAGGTAAAGCTGAAGGTTCTCTTCCAAACACTGGATTAAACTCAACTAGTACTACAGTTGCTGGATTAGGATTAATCGCTTTAGTAGGTCTTGCTGTAAGACGTAAACTTGCTAAATAATTAAGTTAATTAGTGTATAAAAACATTAAAGAGTATGGTTATTTCCATACTCTTTTTCTTTGCTTCTTATTACTTTTTGAGATCTATATTATATTTCTTATTTCTATTTTTCACACTTTATTCGCCTTATATATACACTTTATATTCATTTCATTTTCTAACAAATACTTTTATAAATATTGATTTACATAAATTTTGTAACACAAATTTAATATTTCTATTTTTTTATGTTGATGATCAATATCATTTATTGCTATTTTCTTATTTTTATTATTACTATCCTTTCCTCAAATATTTATCATCAGTTTAAAATTTTTCTCTTTATCTACTTTTAGTGTTTCTTTTTTATAATTATATTCTATTCCTTTTTATCCTTTTTTGTGGTATACACTATTATTTAAATCACATAAACGCTTGTTTTTCTATATTTCTTCTACTATAATGTAGGTGTATTGATACACTAATTATATACAAATTTCTTATTCATCATGGTTTAACTATAATTAGAATTATTGCTATATTTATAGTTTCACAATATTAAAATTAAAAAATTAGGAGAATTAACATTATGACAACGCAAAGAAAATATTCATTACGTAAATTTAAAGTTGGTGTTGCTTCTGTTCTTGTAGGTATCGGTATTGCGACTACTGGTGTTGCTGTGGCTCATGCTAGTGACGAATCTGCTACCTCTACTAAGATTGAAGTTACAAATCCAGAAATCAAGCAAGCTGAAGCTGAGGCTAAAACTGCTGAAGCAAAAGTTGTTGAATTAGAAACAAAAGTAGCTGAAAAAACTACAGTTGCTAATACTGCTACAGAAAAAGCTAAAACTGAAGCTGCTGAAGCTGCTACTGCGAATAAAGCTAAAATTGATGCAGAAGCTGCTAAAACTGCTGCTACTGATGCTTTGAATGAAGCTACACAAAAAGCTACTCAAGCTGCTACAGCTTTAACTGATGCCATCGCTAAAGAAGAAGCTGCTAGAAAAGAAGCTGCTGAAACTAAAAAAGCTATTGAAACAGCTTTGACTAAGTTTGAAACAGATGCAGAAGAAGCTATCAATAAAGATAGTAGAATTCAACCCGATAATAAAGCTAAAGCTATAGAAAAAGCAAAAGAAACTATTGGTAAAACTGCACTATTAAAAGCTATCGAAGATGGAGAATTAACATTAGATGAAGTTGCTAAAGAATTAAATAATCAAGCTGAAACAGCTAAAGCAGACGAAGCTAAAAATCCCCAATCAAATGACTTTACTGCTGAAGCAGCACAATCTGGTAATAAAACTGATATTCCTGCTGAGTTAAAAACTAAAATTGATAAAGCTGAAAAAGCTGAGGCAGCTCGCCCTGCTTCAGAAAAAGCTCAAGAAAAAGCTGACGCCTTAGAAGAAGAAATCGAAGATTTAACTGCAGTTGCAGAAAAAGATAAAGCTGAAGCTGAGAGAAAAGCTGATCTTCTTGAAAAACAAGAGACTGTTTTAACAAAAGCTAAAGAAGCTCTTAAACTAGCTTCAGACAACAAAGTTAACTCTGATATTATTTCTTCACTAGAAAAAGTTGTAAAAGAGATTGAAGTAACTCGTGATAGTGCTAAGGCTGATCTTGATAAATCTTATGAACCTCTACAGGCTTATGAAGAAGAAATCAACAAATTAACAGATGAGTACAACACGGCTCTTGAAGCAGTAAAAGTTGCTAAAGAAAAAGAAGCTAGTGAACCTGCTAAACCTGTTGAGACTACCCCTGTTTTACCAAAAGAAAAAACAGAAGTTGAAAAAGCTACTGAAGTAAAACAAGAAGCTGATGCCAAAGTTGTTGAATTAACTAAAAAACTTGAAGAAGCAACTACAACTCTTACAGAAGCTATCAAAAAAGCTGAAAAAGAAGCTAATGATTCAACAACCGCTGAACAAGAAAAAATCACTGCTGAACAAGCTAAAACTTCTGCTGAAGCTGAATTAGCTACCGCTATAGAAGAAGCTAAAAAAGCTAAAGATAAAGTTGAAGAACTTAAAAATGAAGAAACTACTAACTTAGAAGCTATCAAAAAAGCTTTAGATAAGCTTGAAAAAGCAGCAATAGCTAAAATAAATGAAAAAACTGATATTAAAAACAAAGAAAAAGCTATTGAAGAAGCTAAGCATGCTATAGGTAAAGAAGACATACTAAATGCTATTGAAAAAGGAATAATTTCAGCTACAGAAGTGGCTAAAGTTTTAGAAAATGCTGATAAAACTAAAGATGATGCCCCTGTTCCTGTAACAGAAACTAAAAAACTAGCTGACGAGGATATTAAAAAATTAGATGCTGTTAAAAAAGCTGATGCTTCTCGCACCGAATTACAAAAACTTCAAGATAAAGCTGACGACTTAGCTGATGAAATTGATGATTTAAGTGAAATAGCTGAAAAAGACAAAGCTGATGCTGAGAAAAAGGCTGCAACTCTAGATAAACAAGAAATTACTTTAACAAAAGCTAAAGAAGCTCTTAAAGCAGCAATTGACAATGGTTCTTCTAAAACTATCGTCGATTCATTAACAAAAATTGTGAAATCTATTGAGAAAGTTCGTGATACTGCGAAAGTTGATTTTGATAAATCTAACGAACCATTACAAGCTTATTCTGAAGCAATTAATCAATTAACTGATGAATATAATGAATACACAGAAGTTATTAAAGTACTAAGCGCTGCTCCTACTACTGAAGGACCTGTTGAATATACTAAGTCTTTAGGTACTAACGGTGAAGAAGCTGCTCCTACTGCTGATGCTCCTGTTGAGTATACTAAGCCTTTAGGTACTAATGGTGAAGAAGCTGCTCCTACTGCTGATGCTCCTGTTGAGTATACTAAGCCTTTAGGTACTAATGGTGAAGAAGCTGCTCCTACTGCTGATGCTCCTATTGAGTATACTAACCCTTTAGGTACTAACAGTACTGAGGCTACTCCTGTAGTAGAATCTAAACCTGAAGCTCCTAGTGTTGAAACACCAACTAAACCTACTGAGAGTTCTCCAGCTAAACCTGTTACTGATAATTCAGAAAAAATAGCTGTTCTTTCTCGTACATTAGCTGATGGAGTAAAAGTTTCCGTTGAATATAATAGTTCTAAAATACAAGCTAAAGATTTTATCGCTAATGATGTTACAGGTGATAAAGCTAAAGAAATAGAAACTCTAGTGAAAAAACTAAATCCTAATTTAACTGTAGTGCGAACATTAGAACTTCACTTTACTGGACAAAATGGTAAAGAAGTGAAAACTACAGGGGATCGTACTGTTACTTTTGCAGTTGCTAACGGTGAAGACCAAGAATTAAAAGTATACCATGTTAACGGTGCTACACTAGATGAAGTTCCAAGTTCATATAAAGATGGAAATATTACTTTTAATACAAGTCACTTTAGTAACTTTGTTGTAACTAAACTTATAAACACTGCTGCTGTTAATGAAGTTACTAAATTAGATTCAGCAACAGTAAAAGCTGAAATAACTAAATTGAAAGAACAACTAAAAACAGCTGATTCTACTACTGCTGAAAAATTAGAAACATTAATATCTGATAATGAAGCTCTATTAGAAGACTTAAATGTTTTAGAAGCTAACCTTCCAGCTGTTAATGAAGTTCCTGAATACACAGGTCCAGTAGCTACTAATGGTCAAGAAGCTCCTACTCTTGACGTTCCTGAGTATGATTTATCTAAACTTCCTGAAATTCAAGGTGCATCTGCTCCTACTTTCGGTCAAAATCCAAAAGTTAAAGTTGATACTAAAGAAGATGTTAAAAGTGAAAAATCATTACCAAACACTGGTACAAACACTACTAGCACAGCAGCCTTTGGTTTAGGATTAATCACTTTAATAGGTCTTGCTATAAGACGTAAAATAAACAATTAATTGTTAATTAGTGTATAAAAACATTAAAGGAAGTGATTCGACAAAATTGATTTCTACGAAATCGTGATTTTTGAGTCACTTCCTTTTTCTTATTAGAAAAAAATCAGACTTAAAATAAAACTCGCATTATTTCATTCTAAGCCTGATCTTTTTATTATTTGATTCTAGTTAATCTTTTTACCTTTGTCTCTACTATATTTAGCGGTACCGCTTCTTTTGTTATAACACTCGTATCCAATCCGAACCATTTTTCTGGTGTTACTGTTATTTTTTTCAATTTTAATCTTAATCCCATAATGAAGTTGTCAAAAGATGATAAACCATTATTATTTCCTAATACTTCTTCAATTAGAACAAATCTAAAATCTCCAACTGTTTCTGCTTTTCCTCTTAAATTGTATTTCGTTGGCTGTAATTCTAACTCTTTATTTTCTAATAAATCAGATATTACCTGACGCATAAACATATTTACCCTTTGACTTTCCCTAAAACCTAGATTAAAGGTGATTTTTAATATTTTTTTGTCGCTAAATTTAGTAACTTTGTACTCTCTTTTATACGGCTTATCTATAACGTTTATATGGACAAAGAAATATACATTAGCTCTTTTCGGTTGTTTATTTAAGATAGAATATAGTACTGCATAATCTACATCTTCTTCTTGTTTTGCACCTGTTAAATATACTAAGTTCGTCGCATATTTTGGAACATTTTTATCCACGCTTAGCTGTAGTAATTGTTTTGTATAATTTTTTACTGTTAAATATTGACTTTCTCGTTCTTTTATCTCTGTTCCTTTATACCAAATAAACATTATTATAAAGATTAATAAAGCTATAATAACAGTTATATAACCACCGTTTACAAATTTTAAACTATTTGCATATAAAAATAAGAGTTCCTCTATTCCAAAAAATATTAAAAACACCGTTGCTAATACTTTATCTCTTTTCACTTTATATAAATATATACTTAGTAACAACGTCGTTACAAACATAGTTATACTTATACTTAATCCATAAGCTGCTTCCATATTGCTACTTGTTCTAAAGAATATTACTACACAACTACTACAGATAAATAGTATTATATTAACCGCAGATACATATACCTGCCCTTTTAATTCTGTCGGATATTTTATTATTAATTTCGGGAATAAATTTAATTTTATCGCTTCTGATATCAATGTAAAAGATCCTGTGATTAAACTTTGACTCGCAATTATCGCTGCTAATGTCGCTAGTATTACTTGGAATACTATGAAATTATCTGGTACTATAGCGAAAAATGGGTTTTTTTCGGCACTATAATTTGTTGATAACAAATATGCCGCCTGCCCAAAATAGTTTGCAAGTAGACAAACTTTAACCGAAAACCATGCCATTCTTACATTCTGTCTACCGCAATGACCTAAGTCCACATATAAATCTTCCGCTCCTGATACACATAGAAATACTGCTCCTAATAAAACAAATACACCTGGATAATTTATTAATAATTGTAATGCGTATTTTGGATTAATTGCTTTTAATACTTCTGGTCTTGAACCTATTGATTTTATCCCCCAGAAAAATAGTGATAAAAACCATAGACTCATTATAGGTCCAAAAAGTGATCCTATTTTTTTTGTTCCAAATCGTTGAAATGAAAAAATAAATATAAATATTATAAGAACAAGTATTATTACATCATTTGTATTTATTGATGGTATTATATCATGCAATCCTTCTACCGCTGATGTTACTGTTATTGCTGGTGTTATTATCCCGTCAGCTAGTAGTGTTGCCCCTCCTATCATAGCTAAAAGTGCTACACTTCGTCTTGTTCTATTTTTTATTAATGCAAACAGTGAAAATACTCCACCTTCACCGTGGTTATCAGCTCTAAGCGCTATTAAAACATACTTTGTAGTTGTCTGTAATGTCATTACCCAAAATATTAAGCTAACAAATCCTAATACAAGCCTCTCATTCATCATCGCATCAGTATTGTGAACAAATGATTTCATAACATATAAAACCGAAGTTCCTATATCACCAAATATTATTCCTATTGTTATTATCACACCAAGAAATGTTAATCTTGATTTATCCATGTTTCTACCCTCTTATAAAATAAGTTAAATTAAAATTACCTCTATAAAAAACAGTAATCTTATTCTTACATATAATTATAGTCCTCTTGTACTTAAAGTCAATAGTAAGTATATTGTATATTTATTATTATATGATAATCTTTATACTTTATATATTCTAGAAAACTATACTTTTAATTTATTTATTTTTGTATTATTTTCTTTTTTGTAAGTTTGCATAATTTATTTTTAGCTGATGCTATTTTCTTTTTGAAATTTTGATAATTGTTATAAATACCTTATTCATTAAATACAACCTATTCCTACAAAAAACTATAAACTCTTTATTTCATACCATCAATTCTCTTCCTCATAAAACCTCATAAATAATAAAAAGTTACCTTTTCTTTATTTACTACGGTGTTTTACTTTATTTTCTAATATAACACCTTAAATTATCTCAGTGAAAAACCTTTATTTTTAACTGTTATATAAAATTATAAAAATACCTTTAAATTAATTTTGAAAACTTTTACTTTTCTACTTTACAAACCTATTTAAAAAGTGTTAAAATTAAATTAACGAGGATTTAACACATTAAATTTAAAACAAGTAATTTTTATAAAAAGGGGTGTTATTATGTTAATAAAAAGTAAAAAAGTTTGGTCAAGCGGCCAATTTCTTCCTCTAATTTTAGAAGTGGAGGGTAAAAAAATTACAGCTGTTTATGATTATGATGCATTTGATAAAGTTGATTATGATTTTGGGACTAATCGTATTTTACCAGGATTTATAGATGTTCATACTCACGGTGCTTATGGTTATGATACTAATGATGTTAATGAAGAAGGACTTCGTAATTGGACTAAAAATGTCGTTTCTGAAGGTGTAACATCATTTTTACCTACAACAATCACTCAAACTGAAGAAGTTCTACTAAAAGCTGTAGCAAACGTTGCAAAAGTATATGAAGAAGGTTATGAAGGGGCTGAAATTTTAGGTATTCACTTTGAAGGTCCTTATCTTGATGTAGAAAAACGTGGGGCTCAACCTAAAAATTGTATCCAAACACCTAGTGTAGAACAATTTAAAAAATTCCAAGAAGCTAGTAAAAACCTAATTAGACTTATTACTATCGCATGTGAAAAAGATATTGATTATAAACTTACTAAATATTTAGTAAGCCAAGGTATTCGTGTAAGTTTAGGTCACTCAGCTTGTAACTATAAAGAAAGTTATTTAGCGTTCGCTAACGGTGCAACATCTCAAACTCACGTTTATAACGGTATGGTTGGTTTCCATCACCGTGATGGTGGTCAAGTAGGATTTGCTCTTCGTGCTCGTGACGCTTATGGAGAGATTATTTGCGATGGTATTCACTCTACTACAGATGCACTAAATACCTACTTCACTGCAAAAGGACGTGATCATGGAATTATGATTACTGACTCTCTTTGTGCTAAAGGTTGTGGTCGTGGTTCTTATATCTTCGGTGGAGAAAACATGGAGATTTACGAAGATGGTAGTGCACACCGTGATGACGGTCGTTTAGCAGGTTCTACACTTAGAGTTATAGATGGACTACGTGTCTTAATAGAAGATGCTTTAGTTCCTGTTGATGCAGCAATTAACTCTTGTACTAAAAACCCTGCTGAAATGTTAGGTTTCGGAGATAGAAAAGGTAGACTTAAAGTAGGTTATGATGCTGACTTTGTAGTAATCAGCCCTGCTTACGAAGTATTAACAACATTTGCTCGTGGTAAAGAAGTTTATAAAAAAGAAAATTAATTAATAAGGAGTTATAATATGAAATATTTAGTTTTTAATTCAAAAAAAGAAGCTTCAAAGGAAGCATATAAAATTTTAAGAAGTTTAATCGATGAAAATTCTACATTAGGTCTTGCTACTGGTTCAACACCTACTGACTTATATGAAGAAATGATAACTGATTATAAAGCTGGAAATTTTAGTTATAAAAATATTAAATCATACAACTTAGATGAATATGTAGGTATTAGCTACGATCATCCAGAAAGCTACCATAAATTCATGGAAACAAATTTATTCGATCATGTTGATATCGATAAAGCAAATACACATGTTCCTGATGCAAGTGCTGAAGATTTAGAAGGTGCTCTTAAATCTTACCAAGAAGCACTTAATAATGCTAATATTGACGTTCAACTACTAGGAGTTGGTTCTAATGGTCACATTGGATTTAACGAACCAGGTACATCATTTGAAGCAGGTGTTCATGTTGTAGACTTAAAAGAAGATACTATTCAAGCAAACTCTAGATTCTTTAACAATGATATAAATCTAGTTCCTAAACAAGCTGTTACAATGGGAATTAAGGATATTATGCGTGCTAAAAATATTATACTATTAGCTTTTGGAAAAGCTAAACAAGATGCTATTAGAAGTCTAGTAGAAGGTGATAAAGTTACTGAAGATGTTCCTTGTACTATTCTTAAAAATCATCCTAGTGTATATGTATTAGTAGATAAAGAAGCAGACTTTCAATAATTAATATTTTGTGGAAGAGGATTTAAATATATCCCTTCCACTCTCTAAAATTCTATCAATGTAAGCGTTTGATTTTTGTTAAATAATAAGGGGAGGTACCAAAATGAGTACTCAATTAAAATGGACAAATATAGCTACTGTAGCAGCTCAAAAAGGCTACGAAAAAAATATCGGAACAGCAGGTTTAGTTAAAGGTGTAATCGGAAATAAAATTATATTCGGCGGTGGGGCTAATTTCCCTGGAGGACTTCCTGTCGATGGAGGAGTTAAAGTAAATCATAAAGACGTTTATCTGTATGAAGAAACAGCTGATGGAGTAACTTTATTAGATCAAATTCAATACGACTATCCTCTAGCATATGGACCAAGTGCTGTTTATAACGAAACATTATACTATATTGCAACTAAAAACGAAACTTCAGCAGATTTATTAGCTTTTACAGTAGAAGATAATAAACTAAAAGTAGAAGTTATCGATACACTACCACTTACTGTAGAAAATGTTATCGCAAAAGTTCATGAAAATAAATTATACTTTGGTATCGGATCTATTAATGGATCAAACAATAATGAACTTTATGTATATGATTTGGCTACTAAGAAATTTGAAGTATTTTCTGAGTTTCCTGGAAAGTTACGTAATCAAGCAGTAAGTTACGTATATAATAATGAACTATATGTTTACGGTGGTGGAGCTAGTGAAACTTATAGTGATGGATATAAAATAAATTTAGAAACAAAAGAATGGACTCAACTAGCTGATGTAGTAATCGATAATGAAGAAGTATCGCTACTAGGTGCTGACTGGGCTCCATTAAACGACCACGAACTTCTAGTAATCGGTGGTTTCAATAAAGATGTTTGGAAAGACGCAGTATTTAACTTAACAACATTACAAGGTGAAGATCATGCAAAATACCGCGATGCATACTTCAGACGTCCTGTAAGTGATTATAAGTGGAATAAAAAAGAATTAGTCTACAACTTAAAAGAAAACCGCTGGTACCAATTAGGAGAAATTCCTTTTGAAGCTCCTTGTGGACATGCCTTGTTAGCTACAAATAATAATATTTATTCTATCATGGGTGAGATTAAACCGGCAGAAAGAAAACCATATATCCATAGAACTAAAAAATAATAATAACTAAAGATACCCTATTTAAAATGTAGGGTATCTTTAATAATTTATAAAATCACTCTTAATTGAATACTTTATTAATAAATCGAATAAGTAAAGTTCAAACTATAAAATTCCAATAAAAAAAAGCCATGATTTTTATTCTCATGGCTAAGTATTACCACTACTATATCTAAAACAAAATACAATGTTTTTAGTCAATTTATTATAAATAAAAAAAGAACCTTCCAAAAGAAAGGTTCTCACTGTTGCCTGGCAACGTTCTAGTCTCACAGGGCGTAAGCCCAACTACATT
>NZ_CAURMG010000034.1:0-16212 GCF_963525875.1 uncultured Gemella sp.
CTAGGGACGAAATAATTTCCGCGGTTCCACCCTGATTAGTAAAAACTCAACTTTAACAATATTAAATTGTAAAAAATGCCAATATTGTTGCTGAACTCTCACCATCATCAGCTCGCTTACTTATATGTTATTCTAACATTAAATTAATAAACTTTCAAGAGAAAATAACAAAAATTTTCTGAAAACTTCTTGAAATCATAATAGAACAATGATTTATCATACTAAATTTACTTAATATTTATAAGTTATATTAAACAATAACAGTTGTATGTATATATTTTAGATGTTATAATAAAAGTTAATTAAATAAATAAAGGAGGGTTTATGAGAATTTCATTTACTCGTGGCAACGTTAGCCACCTACTACTTAGTGGAATCATCTATATACTGGCTGTTTTTATAATTCCACTACAACTCCCTCGTAATATTAGTATAGATTCAAGAGTTACAACCGTTCTTATACTATCATTTACTGCAACAGCTATTCTTATCTATGTAGGAAGAAAAGGTACTAATGATATTGATAGACATAAAAGTAACTATAATTTATTAACTTTGGTTGCTATAGGAATTATTGGATTTATTTCGATGATGCTAATTCAAGGTTTTATAAATGGAATATTGGTTTATTTTTCAAATTTCTTCCATTTTGATACTAAGAGTAAAAATACTAGTAATGTTGTTGAAATCATTAAAATGAAACCTTATTTTATACTATATGTGGCTGTTCTTGGACCTATAATGGAAGAACTATTCTTTAGAAAAGCAGTGTTTGGATATTTTTACGATGCAATGATTGGTAGTAAAAGCTGGGTTAGATTTACAGTACCTGCCCTAATAACAGGTTTCATCTTTGCATTACCACATGACGGAATATCGCCAATAATGGTAGTATATATCGGGATGTCATTCGTGTTTAGTTATTTATATCTTCATACTAAAAATATTCTTACACCTATAGTTTCACATATTCTGATGAATAGTTTAGTAGTTTTAGTTCAACTGTTTGTTCATTAGGAGGTAAATATGTCATCAAAAACTTGGTTATCAACTAACTATTTTATACAGTATTTAGTTACTGGTACTTTCTTACCATTCTGGATGGTGTACCTAACTTCTGTTAAAAATCTTAGTGTGTTAGAAGCTAGCTCGGTATTTTCAATGTTATTTATAGCTAGGGTTATAAGCGGATTATTCTTAACTCCGTACTTAATAAAGAAATATAATTTTGATATTGCTTTAAAATTATCAGTCGGAATCGGTCTTCTTCTTGCAATAAGTTACGAATTTACAAATGAAAAATTATTACTTGGTCTAATTACATTTTTATTCGGTATGATTTATTTCATGGTTAATCCTCTTGTCGAAGGTCTAGCCTCTTTATTTTTACGAGAAGAAAACATTGACTATGGTAAGGCTAGAACTTATGGATCTCTCGGATATACCGTTATCGGTATTTTTATCGGAGGTATCCTTAGTTATGTAGGAGATGGAGCATTATATTATATTCTAATAATATTAATTGGAATCTTCTTTATATTTATGTTCCTACCACAACCAAAACTTGTAAAAAATATTAACTTAGATGATAGTTCATCACATAGAAATGAAAACTTATACGCTTGGGTATTGAAAGATAAAAATGCAATTTTACTTATTATTACTATTTTCTTATACCAACTTTCTCATACTGCTTATAATAATTACAACGCACTATATCTTGAAAGTATGAATATATCAGCCAAATGGTTATCTGGAGTAATTCTTAATGTATCAGTAATAGCGGAAATAATTTTCTTTATATTCTCAAAAAGATTGGTTAAAAGAATAAAACCAAAAAGTCTACTAATCTTCGCAGGTGTAGGAGCGGTTATACGTTGGGCAGCATTAGCAATATTTCAAAATATCTACGTTTTTACCATTATGCAAACATTTCATGCGATAACATTCGCAGTAGCGCACATCGCATTTATCTTAATACTTAATAAAGATTATGATAATAAAGAAATTATAGATATGCAAAATTTATATACTGCAATTTGTTTCCAACTAAGTATGGCTGTAGGACTATATTTAATGGGTGCAATTTGGGATATTAGTACATCATATGTATTTTACGCTTCAGCAATAATCGCTGCATTCGGTACATTAATAGCAACAAGAATAAAAGAAACCAGATAGGAAGCGACCTTATCTGGTTTCTTTGCTATATATACTCAGTTCTGGATATTGTTCTTAGAATCTGAACTAGGTATATTGTAACTAAAAATTGTAAAATAAAAAAAGGAGTTTGAATTTACAAACATCCTTTTCTATATACTTGTATCAGTACTATTTAGCAGCTGAAGTTTTTGGTAAAGTTTTTTGTCCAGCTGGTGCAGCAGGTTTGTTAGCTTTTTCAGCACCATCTTTTTCAAATTTTAACTTTTCACCTGGGTTAAACTTGTTATCTAAACGAGTTTTTTCTTCAGAAGTTTTAACCATATCTTTGTTAAGTCCTTCGTAAGCTCCGTCTAGAGTAAGTGGTTTAGAGTTATCAGGAGTATATTCTCCTACAAGTCTAGCCTCGTCTGCTAATGCTACTGGTGCTGCGAAAAGAGCTGCAGCAAATACTGATAATAATACTTTTTTCTTCATAGTATTAAGTCTCCTTTTATATAATAATTTTTTTGATTTTTATACGACAGATTATCGTATATAGTTATTATATTGATTTTCACTTTAAAAGTCAAGGCTTTTTCTTAAGTTTTTTATTATTTTTTGTATGAATAAAATACAAAAGAGCTTTTTATTAGCTATTTTACTTTTTTTCTATAATGCATAACAAAATACTACGCCTTTAGTTACTACTTTGTTAATTAATATGTACTATCATCTAACTATGTTAAATGTTATATTAAACTACTTATTATTATTCTTATCTACATAATTAATTCACTTCTTAAATATACATCTACTAATTTGTGAGTTTCACGAACTGAATCTATATGAGTTCTCTCATATGAGTGGCTTGATTCTATACCAGCTCCCAAGAGTGCGTGTTTTACATCTGCTCCTGCTCGCATCGCTGCTGATGCATCACTCCCGTAGTACGGATATATATCCAATTTATAATCTATATTGTTTTCTTTAGCAAGTTTAACTAAGTAATTTCGGAATTCGTAGTTATAAGGACCACTTGCATCTTTTACACATATAGATACAGTATATTCATCCGTTTGTTGGTCATCGCCTATAGCTCCCATATCAACAGCAAGGTATTCTACGGCTTGCTTCGGAATATCTGAGTTTGCTCCATGCCCTACTTCTTCAAAAACACTAAACATAAAATGTGTCGTATGCGGTAGTTCAATATTTTCTTCTTTATATTTTCTTAGTAAATCTAGAAGAATTGCAGCACTTACTTTATCATCTAAGAAACGACTTTTTATAAATCCTGTATCAGTAATTATAGTTCGAGGATCAAAGCTTATAAAATCACCAACATCTATACCTAAACTACGAGTTTCTTTTTCAGTTCTCACTTTCTCATCTAATCTAACTTCCATATTATCCTCTGAACGTTCAACAGTTCCGGCATCCTTATATACGTGAGTACTAGTTTGATGGACTAAGATTGTTCCACTAACTGTTTTACCAGTACTTGCTACATGAACTAAGCAGTTTTCTCCTTCTATCATATTCCAAGGATATCCACCAATTTTTGCCATTTTTAAACGACCATCAGATTTTACAGCGCGAACCATAGCTCCTAATGTATCTACATGAGCTGTAACTACACGATGTTTTGTATTATCGGCTCCTTCTACTATTACATTCACTCCACCTTTATTAGTACGTACTGCAGTATATCCTAATCCTTCTACTTCTTCTATTAAATAATCTATGATTTCTTTTGTAAATCCTGTTGGCGACACTATACTAGTTAATTTTTTTAAATAATTTATCGTTTCTTTCATAGGATTTCCTCCAAACTTTATAAAATAAAAGACTCATGCAAAGCACGAGCCTTTCTTAATCTATTGCGTAGTTATTATGCTTTGTTTCTTGAACCGAAGATGTCGATTTTTTCGTGAACCATAGCTTTAATAGCTTCAAATCCAGGGTTTAATAATTTACGAGGGTCGAAACCTTTAGGTTTTTGATCTCCACCTTCTTCAATGTATTTACGTGTAGCTTCAGCAAATGCTAATTGACATTCAGTGTTAACATTAACTTTAGATACTCCTAGAGAGATAGCTTTTTGGATTTGCTCAGTTGGAATACCTGAACCACCGTGTAATACTAAAGGAATTCCTCCAGTAATGTTAGAAATTTTTTCTAATGTTTCAAAGCTTAATCCAGCCCAATTTTCTGGGTATTTACCGTGGATGTTACCAATTCCTGCAGCTAGGAAGTCGATTCCTAAGTCAGCCATTGTTTTACATTCGTTTGGATCAGCTAATTCACCGCTACCGATAACTCCATCTTCTTCTCCACCGATTGAACCAACTTCACACTCGATTGAAAGACCTTTAGAGTGAGCTAAAGCGATCATTTCTTTAGATTTAGCGATATTTTCTTCAAATGGATAGTGAGATCCGTCGAACATTACTGAACTAAATCCAGCTTCGATTGCTTTTTGAGTTCCTTCGTATGAACCGTGGTCTAAGTGTAATGCAACAGGAACTGTGATTTTCATTTCTTCTACCATAGCTTCAACCATAGCTGCTACAGTTCTGAATCCAGTCATGTATTTAACTGCTCCTTCACTTACTCCTAGGATTACTGGACTTTTAGCTTCTTCACAAGCTGCTAAAATAGCTTTTGTCCATTCTAAGTTGTTAATGTTGAAATGCCCTACTGCATATCCTTCTTTTCTTGCTTTTACAAGCATATCTTTTGCTGGTACTAATACCATGTTATTTGTCCTCCTTAAATAACTACTAATATATATATTATAATACTACACTTTTTAGAAAAAATAAACTATTTTCTACAATAATTTTCAATTTAATAAATTATTTATTTTGATTCATCTCATTAATCTCCAAAATCTTTGATATTACAAGCTTCTTTGTTAACGTATACATAGTTAGTTTTACAATTATTATAGTAAAATTACATGTTTTAAATATTAAGTTTTTTTAAAATTTTTACTTTTTTAATTTATAATAATTTATATTTTATTATACTAGTACACATACTAATTAAATAAAACTCCAAAATCAAGCAAATACTTAACTTTTGGAGTAATTTCTATATTAATAAATAGTTATTTATCTAACTTCGCCATTGTTTCTACCATATATTCCGGTATTTCTGTTTCAAAGTATAGGTGCTCACCTGTGATTGGATGATTAAATTCAATACTTTTTGAATGAAGTGCTTGTCCATTAGTATTTAGTGTTTTTCTTGGACCGTAAACTGGATCTCCTACTAATGGATGATTGATGTATTTCATGTGTACTCTAATCTGGTGAGTACGACCAGTTTCTAATTCACATTCAATAAGTGTATATTTTTCGAATCTATCTACAACTTTGAAGTGTGTAATAGATGGTTTCCCTTCGTCGATAATCGCCATTTCTTTTCGTTCTTTTGGATTTCGAGCTATTGGAGCATCAATCGTTCCATAGTCGTGTTTGATACTACCATGAACTAATGCATAATATTTTCTCTTAACATCTTTATTAGCAATCATTTCTGATAACTTAACATGCGCTTTGTCATTTTTCGCAACTATTAATAAACCTGATGTATCTTTATCAATTCTGTGAACTATACCTGGTCTGATAGTACCATTGATACTTGATAATTCACTGTGGAATAATAGCGCATTTACTAAAGTTCCATCTTTATGCCCAACCGACGGATGAACAACCATACCTTTTGCTTTATTTACGATAATTAAATCATCATCTTCATAAACAATATCTATAGGAATATCTTGTTTCACTACATCTAGTTCCTCAGGTTCTTTATAATCAATAGTAATAACATTCCCATCTTTTAATTTGAAATTTGTTTTTATATTATTCCCATCTACTTTTATATAACCTTCAGAAATTAAGTTTTGGATATTAGTTCTTGAAACATCTACTAATTCTTGTTGTAAAAATTTATCAATTCTCTCACTTTTTGGTGAAGTATATATAATTTTTTTAGTATCCATTACTTCCTCCTTTTTTCATACTATAATATATTAACATATCCATTCAAAAAAACAAAATAAAATATAGTAGAAATGATTGAAATTATGGTATTAATTTTGCCATTTGAGATTTATTGATAAAAACTTCAATTGTAATTAAAATAATGAATAAATTTCGCTTCTTTATTTAAGAACAGATTCTCACAGTCTACAAATAAATGAGAGTAACTCTTAGAATTAATTTGTTCAAACTATAACTCTATATTACTCTCAATTTTTATATACAATTTTTGATCATACAATAAATTATAACCACAATTTTACAGATTTCTCACTACAAATATAGCTCTAACTCTTTTTCTGTCATTCCTAAATCTAGGCAGGCATCTTCTTTGGAAATCACTCCTAATTTTACGTATTTTATAAATCTAGCTATTGAATTCTTTCGCTCTTCACTTCTTCCTTGTTCTATTCCTTGTTCTATTCCTTCTACAAACTTATATTGCAATGCATCTACATATGCATCATATTTCCTTGTCTTCTCATCATACATAGTTTTTTCCTCCTCACTCCAATTTTTATACTCCATCAAACTATCTGCACTTTTTATATTATTATTCTATCATAGTAATACTAGCTATTCCATTGATATATAATGTTTATAGATATTTATTCAGATTTGCTTTTTAAAAATATAAATATAAATTGTTAATTTCTTTCACTTTTCCTATTATTCTATCTATATTATAATATTACTGTATAGAATAAATTTATCTTTGAACAATTTGACATACAAAACATGTAAAACTTATATTTAAGGAGTGAATTTTTTGGAAATTAATAGATTACACGTTGACTTTGATCTTCAAAGTAAGTATGATCCCAAAGGTGATCAGGTTAACGCTATAACCGAGCTTACAGATGGATTAAATAATGGAGAAAAATATCAAACATTACTTGGGGCTACTGGTACAGGAAAAACTTTCACTATAGCTAATATCGTGAGAAATGTAGGCAAACCTACTTTAGTTCTAGCTCATAATAAAACACTAGCTGGACAATTATACAATGAGCTAAAAGAATTTTTCCCAAATAATCGTGTTGAGTATTTCGTTTCATACTACGACTACTTCCAACCAGAAGCCTATGTTCCTTCTACCGACACATATATCGAGAAAGATTCATCGGTAAATGATGAAATTGATAAACTACGACATAGTGCGACATCTTCTCTATTTGATCGTGATGATGTAATTATTGTTTCAAGTGTTAGCTGTATATATGGTCTTGGATCTCCCGAGGAATATTCTTCTCTTGTGCTATCATTGCGAGTTGGTGATGAAATTTCTCGTAATAAAATATTAGAAAAGTTAATAAGTATTCAATATATGAGAAATGATATTGAATTTACTCGTGGTACTTTTAGGGTGCGTGGTGATGTAATTGAAATCTTCCCCGCTTCTCGTAGTGAGAATTCTGTTCGTATAGAAATGTTTGGTGATGAAATAGATCGTATTCGTGAGATTAATCCATTGACTGGTGAAGTGCTTAGTGAACTTGAACATATAGCAATTTATCCTGCCAGTCACTTCGTGGCTGGAGACGAAAAAACTAAAGAGGCTATTAAGAGAATACGAGCTGAACTTGAAGATAGATTAAAAGTATTAAATATGGAAAACAAACTTTTAGAAGCTCAGCGTCTTGAACAGCGTACAAACTATGACTTAGAGATGATGGAAGAGATGGGCTTTTGTTCTGGTATAGAGAACTACTCTCTTCATCTTACATTACGTGAACCTGGTAGCACACCATATACTTTACTAGACTACTTCCCAGACGATTGGCTTTTAGTTGTTGATGAATCACATGTTACCCTTCCTCAGGTACGTGGTATGTTTAATGGAGATAGAGCTCGAAAGCAAGTACTTGTAGATTATGGATTTAGATTACCTACTGCTTTAGACAATCGACCGTTAAACTTCGATGAATTCGAGAAAAAACTTAATCAAGCTATTTTTGTATCAGCAACTCCTGGTGATTATGAATTAGAAAAAAGCTCTAAAATCACTGAGCAAATTATTCGTCCTACAGGACTATTAGATCCAATTATAGATATACGTCCAGTTAGTGATCAAGTATTTGATATAACAAAAGAAGCTGAAAAGATTATTGCTAAGGGCGAACGTGTTCTAATCACTACTCTTACGAAGAAAATGGCAGAATCACTTACTGCTTATCTAAAAGAAAATGGACTAAAAGTTGAATATCTTCATTCTGATATAAAAACATTAGAACGTACAGAAATAATTAGAAATCTACGCCTAGGTAAGTTTGATATTCTTATCGGTATCAACCTGCTGCGTGAAGGTTTAGATATTCCTGAAGTATCTCTTGTTGCTATTTTAGATGCTGACAAGGAAGGATTTTTACGTGGGGATAAGGCTCTTCTTCAAACTATTGGACGTGCTGCTCGTAATGCTAATGGACGAGTAATTATGTACGCTGATAATATTACAAGAAGTATGAAAAAAGCAATCGATGAAACAAATCGTCGTCGTGAGATTCAAATGGCTTATAATGAAGAACACGGAATAATTCCTCAAACAATTATCAAAGATATTCGAGATTCTATTAGTCCTAAGAAAGATATCATTAAAGATGAAGAAGTTCTGGAATTTGAAGAAACTGCCAACATTACAGACGACAACATTGAAGAACATTTAGCAGAACTAGAACAACAAATGTTTGCTGCTGCTGAAAAATTCGAATTTGAACAAGCTGCGAAACTACGTGATACTATTGCAGAACTTAAGGAAAAATATAAACTCTAAGCGACTACATAAATTAGAATAAGCATATTATTCCAAAATATTATAAATTCAAATTTAGTGAATAGGCAATATTTTATTTTACTTTTAATACCAAAGTATTACTAAATAATAAACTTATTTTTCTCATATATCATATAAAATATTAAACAATTATCTAATTGATACTGAATGATTCGAATATGAAATTTTATTTTCGAATCATTCTTTTTTATAACTATTAGCAAAATATTCTAATAATTTTAAAAAATTTCTTTAGATAACTTATAAAACTACTCTACTTTTTAAATTTTGTGATATAATAAGTGGTATAACTTTTGATTGATATTATATTAGTTAGTAAAAAATTCAATTTAAAAGAAAATCATAGTGTTATACCACTATGAAAACTATTAAAAACAAATACAATTTTTATTTCTTAGGAGATTAAAACATGACTAAACAAAATATTGGAATTATATACGGTGGTAAAAGTGCTGAACACTCTGTATCACTATTAACAGCAAAATCAATAATTAACGCAATTGACAAAGAAAAATACAATGTATTCCCAATCTTTATCTCATTAGAAGGAGCTTGGGCTCGTGGAGAAAAAATAACTTCTGAAGTAACAGATCAACACAACCTAGTATTCTCTAATTTCGATAATGATATCAGTGGATTACTATTCGAAGATGGACGTAAGTTTAACATTGTCTTCCCTGTTCTTCATGGACCGAATGGTGAGGATGGAACTATTCAAGGGCTATTAGAAATAATGGACATTGCTTATGTTGGTAATAACGTTCTTTCTAGTGCTGCTGGTATGGACAAGGTAGTTATGAAACAATTATTCGCAGCATATGATTTACCTCAACTTCCTTACGTTCACTTTATCGAGTATACATGGAAAAATAAAAAAGAAGCTATTATTTCTGAAATTACTGAAAAACTAAATTTCCCTGTGTTTGTTAAACCTGCGAACTTAGGATCTTCTGTAGGTATTAGTCGTTGTAACAATGAAGAAGCTTTAGTTCACGGTATTGAAGAAGCGCTTAAATTTGATAAAAAAATCGTAGTAGAACAAGGTGCCGTAGGTGCTAAGGAAATCGAAGTTGCAGTATTAGGATATAATGAAATTAAAACTACAGATCCTGGTGAAATCGTAAATATTTCAACTACGGAATTCTATGATTACGAGACTAAATATACTGATGGACAATCTCGTATGGATATTCCTGCTCCTATAGATACTACTCTATACCCTACTTTTAGAGAAATGGCAGCAACTGCTTTCCGTGCAATTAGTGGTTCTGGATTAGTACGTGCTGACTTCTTCTATACTAAAGAAGGAGAAATTTTCATTAACGAAGTAAACACAATGCCAGGATTTACTCCATTCTCAATGTTCCCTTCACTATGGGCAAACATGAATGTAAGTTATTCTGAAATTATCGAAGAACTATTCGCACTTGCTATTGAACGTTATGAAGATCGTAAAAACTTATTAACTGAAGAATAGGATTAACCATGAAATATTTAGTTACAGATTTAGAAAAAATATTAAATGCAAAAAAGGTAAATATTACTAGAGACGTAGAAATTACTGGCATCGCTATTGACAGCAGAAAAGTTAAACAAGGGGATTTATTCATCCCCTTCTTAGGTGAAAATGTAGATGGTCACAATTATATAAAAAGTGCCTTTGAAAAAGGTGCAGCAGCAAGTTTATCGCTAAAAGAGGATTTTGAATCTGATAATAATATTATATATGTTAATGATAGCTATGAAGCTATTCAAACTTTAGCAAAGCACTATCTAAATAACTTAAAAGCTAAAACTATTGCTATTACAGGTAGTAATGGAAAAACTACTACAAAAGACATTATTACTAGTGTTCTTTCTACTAAATTCAAAGTTCACAAAACACAAGGAAACTTTAATAATGAACTTGGAGTACCATTAACTATTCTTGCCGCACCAGAAGACAGTGAAATACTAGTACTTGAAATGGGAGCCGATGGATTTGGTCAATTAGACTTCTTATCAAAAATGGTTGAATCTGATTATACAGTAATTACTAATATCGGAGAAAGTCACATTGAATTCTTTAAATCAAGAGAAGGAATTGCTAAAGCTAAGTTTGAAATTACTAACGGTATGAAAAAAGACGGATATTTCGTTTATAATGGGGACGAGGTACTACTAAAAATATTAGTAGAATCATCTGATATTAAGGCTACCGCTTGTGGTGAAAATAGCTATAATGATATTATTTTAGAAAATTATACTATTACCCGTGATAAGATTGATTTCAAACTAAATATAAGTGAGGAACATTACTTTACTAAGCTAAAAGGTAAACATAATTTATATAACATTATGTTCGCAATAGCAATCGCAAATAAAATCGGATTAACAAACGAAGACATCCGAAAAGCTATTGAAGATACAGCGGAAATCACAGGAATGCGTCTACAAAGTATCCCTTACAATGAGGATTCTCTAATTATTAACGATGCTTATAATGCTAGTCCTACATCTATGAAAGCTGCTGTTGATGTTGTAAATAGCTTTGATGATTTTGATTATAAAACTCTAGTATTAGGAAGTATGTTTGAACTTGGCCCAAATGAAATTAACTTCCATGGAGATGTTGGTGAATACATTTCTAACAATACAAAAGATATTAACCTAGTAATTAGTGTCGGAGCATTAGCCGAAAACATTACTAAACAAATTAAAAACGATAAAATAAAAACACTACACTTCCCTACTACCGCAGAAGTTAGTGAATATCTAAAAAATAACAAACATAAAAACGAAGTTATCTTATTTAAGGCTAGTCGATCTATGAAGTTAGAAACGATTATTGAGGAGATAATGAAGTAGAAATATATAAAAAGGATTTACCTGAGTTATGATTAAGGTAAGTCCTTTATTGTTTTTCCCATTCTCTTTTAGTTTGAATTTTACAATTTATTTATATCCTATCCCTTTATAACCTCAATCAAAAGTGCTAAAATTATTAATAAGGGAGGTGTTTTTATGAATAAGAAAGTTTTTATAATATTTTTTATACTATTTGTTGGTATTTTATCATTAATACTAACTATCTATAATTCACACGGGGAAAGCTATAAGGAAACAACTATAAACGGTATTCTAGTAAAGGGAGATAATACAAGATACAAGGTCAAATTCATAAAAAAAATTGATGGAGATACAATTATAGTGAAATTTAATAATAAAGATCTGAAAATTAGATATTTGCTAATTGATACTCCTGAAACGGTTAAACCTGGTGTCAAAGTACAAAGATTCGGTCCTGAAGCGAGCGAACTAAACGGTAAACTATTAAATAATGCCAAAACAATAGAAATCGAATTTGATGTATATCAAAAAGAAGATAAATACCACCGAGGTTTATGTTATGTCTATGCTGATGGAAAAAGTGTTCAAGAAGAATTATTAACTGCAGGTCTAGCTGAAATTAAATATGTTAAACCTCCAGATGTTAGATACCTTGAACGCTATAAAAAAGCACAAAATAAAGCCAAAAGTAACAAACGTAACCTTTGGTCCAATTCATAAAATTTATTTCTAATATATTTGATTAATATTATTTAAAGAGGGGCTGACCCAAAAGTCCTAAAATTTAACAAAGTTCATATGAAGACTCATAGACGAAGTGGTTTATTGATTTCAAAAATGACTTTATAAAAATTTTTTAGATATCTAATAAAAGGGAGTGGCTCAACAAAATCTATTTCTCTGAAATCACGATTTTTGAGTCACTCCCTCTCTATTTTGTTATCTTAGTTTACTATTTTTATATGAGAATGTAAAGTAAACAATCATACCTACAATTACCCATACAATAAAGATAATCCATGTTGTTAATGTTACACTATATAATAATGCACCAAATAAGATTATAGAAATAATTGGTAATACTGGCATACCAGGAACTTTGAATCCACGTTTTAAATCTGGGAATTTTTTATAGAAAACAATAGTTGTGTAACTTACTAATGCGAATGCAATAATTGATGCAACGTTAGCAAGATCTGCTAGTTTTCCTAAAGGTAAGAATCCTGCTAGTAAAGCTGTTAGAATTCCTAATCCCCATGTTACTGTACTAGGTACTTTATTTGAGTTAACTTTTGTTAATCCTTTTGGTAATAGTCCATCACGTGCAATTGTATATGTAATACGAATTCCAGCATACATGAATGATAAGATACCAGCCATAAGCCCAATAACAGCTCCAAGAGAAACTATACCAGCTACTTTGTTTTGTCCTACTTCTTCTAATACGAATGCTAATGCATCTCCAGTTCCTAATCTACTATAGTCAACAACTCCAGTTAATACTAGGCATACTAAGATATAAAATGCTGTACAAACTAACATTGTGATAATAATCGCTTTTGGCAAAGCTTTTTCTGGATTGATTGTTTCTTCTGCTGAAGTCGAAATCGCATCAAATCCTAAATATGCGAAGAACACTGTAGTTGCTGCTAACATAACTCCTTTAAACCCAGAAGGTGCAAAGTTATTAGTCCAGTTTGTTGGTTCTACATAGAATACACCTACAACGATGAATAGGATTACAATACCAACTTTTGCCGCTACCATCAAGTTATTAACAAGTTTACTACTTGATGTTCCTTTAGATAGTATAAAAGTAATTAAAAGTACAATGATAATAGCTGGAATATTTCCATAGCCTCCTAATGCAGGTAAAGTATAAAACTCTTTTGGAATTTCAACTCCTAATCCTGCTAATAAACGTGAGAAGTAACTCGACCATCCATTAGCTACCGTTGCGGCTGTTAAGACATATCCTCCTATTAACACCCATCCTATAGTATAAGCTACAATTTCACCAACTGAAACATATAAATATGTATAAGTACTACCACTTGATGGTATTGTTGATGCTAATTCTGCATAACAAAGTGCTGCTAAACAACACGCTAACCCTGCGATTAAGAATGAGAACACTACTGCCGGTCCGGCTTCTGCTGAAGCTTTCCCTGTTAATACTAAAATACCCGATCCAATAATTGCTCCAATACCGAATAAAACTAAGTCCATAGTTTTCATCGTTGGAGTTAACGTTTTGTTTTTAGATTCTGCTAAAATTGAGTCAATTGATTTTTTTCTAAAAACGCTCATAAATATCCTCCTAATTTTAAATAAATATTCTCCCCTATTAATATTATTTACTAATTATACCATAGTTAAATAATATTTACTACTATGTCTTCTACTTATGTAAGTAAAGAAAAAAAGATTAATAAATAACTTAATAAAATAATATATTGAACTTTATATTTTATTTGCTATATGCTTCTAAGAAAGAAGTGGGAGTGACTCAGAAATCGATTTTGTCAAGTCACTCCCCGCAAAGTATATTGGATATCTAATAAGCTATTATAAAGTGTAATTAAATACCAATAAACAACTGCGTCTATGAGTTTTCGTGTAAACTTTTATAAAATCTAGTACATTGAGCCGCTCCCACTTTCTCTGCAATATAACTATTTTATATTTTGATTTTTAGTACTTATTACAAGGCTTGCTCTACTGGAGTGTATTCATATCCTAAATCATCCGCAACAGCTTTAAATGTTACTTTTCCATTAGCTACGTTTACTCCAGGTACTAACTCTGGGAATCTTACTACTGCTTCTTTAACTCCTAGTTTCGCTATAACTTTTACATATTTAGCAGTAGCGTTACACAATGCATACGTTGCAGTTTCTGCTACAGCACCAGGTATGTTAGCAACTGAATAATGAAGTACTCCTTCTTCTACAAAAATAGGTTTATCGTGACTTGTAGGTCGACCTTCAGTATATTCAGTTGTTCCACCTTGGTCAATTGCTACGTCCACAATAACACCACCATCTGGCATATCTTTAATCATTTCTTTTGTTACAAGTTTTGGTGCTTTAGCTCCAGGAATTAAAACTGTACTTACTACTAAATCAGCCGTTTTAATAGCATTAGCAATATTTAATTTATTAGAGTAAACTGTTTCTACTTTTCCACCAAAAATATGAGACAACTCTGTTAGTCGATCTAAGTTAACATCAAGCATTGTAACGCGTGCTCCAAGCCCCGCTGCTGCAGTTGCTGCCGCAGTTCCAGCTACACCTGCTCCTATAACAACTACATGTCCTGGTTGTACTCCTGGTACACCTTGTAATAATTTACCTTTACCACCTTGTACTTTAGATAAGAATCTAGTTCCTTCTTGAATAGCCATTCTTCCCGCTATTTCACTCATTGGTCTTAATAATGGTAATGTTCTTCCTACTTTTACTGTTTCAAATGCAATACCAATAGTACCTGATTCTACCATCGCTTTTGTCAATTCGGCATCTGCTGCTAAATGTAAATAAGTATAAATTATAAGACCTTTTCTAAAATATTTGTACTCTGATGAAATAGGTTCTTTTACTTTATAAATCAAGTCTGATTTATTCCACACATCCTCTGCATTCTCTAATAAAATAGCTCCTGCTTTTTCATAGTCTGCATCGGGAATTCCCGATGCTAATCCTGCTCCTTTTTCCACGTACACAGTGTGTCCATCTAGCACTAACTCATTTACTACTCCTGGTATAGCAGACACTCTACTTTCATTGTTTTTTATTTCTTTTGGTACTCCGATAATCATTTCCCTTACCTCCTTAGTTTTTCTCTGTACTTATATAATAACATACATTCTTACAAAATGAAAGCGTTTTTCTAATGAAAGTTTTAGTGAAAATATTTTCCTTTATTTTATGCTGTTTTACATTCGTTAATTCCATAAAAATAAGGTTTCCTAGAATATATTTAATATTATTTTTGTGAAAATAAGTGTTAAATATCCTTAAGAAAAGAAATTTGAAAAACACCTGTACTATTTTCTATAAAAATCTGTTTCAAAATTTCGAACGACTATTTTTATCTTATCAAGTTATAATTTATACAAAATTATTCGTTTAATTTTCATATTTATCATAGTTATTATAAAAATTATACAAAATTAATTTCTTTGATTACTTGTATATATATGATTAATATTTAATGAAAAGCATTAATTATGTATAATACACTTTATTATTATGTGTTATAACTAGTATTACTTTGTTTTACGCACAAAACAAAAAACAAGCCCCTTAAACGTTAGTTTAAAGGGCTTTGTCTTATTAACGGCTGTAGTACTCAACGATAAGTTGTTCGTTGATTTCTGGGTGTAATTCACTTCTT
>NZ_CAURMG010000035.1:0-14785 GCF_963525875.1 uncultured Gemella sp.
GTCAAGTCGTAACAAGTTATGTGAATGAAGAAGGAAAAGAAATCAACCCTTCAGATAAAGGAACGAAAGATAAGAAAGACATTCCAGAGTACATTTACATAGAAACTAAGAAAGACGAAAAAGGAAATATAGTCCACGTATATCGTCAAAATATAAAACCAACAAATCCAATTAAACCAGTAAAATCAACTGAACTAAAAACACCTCAAGTAGAAGAAATTGTTCAAAAAGTTTCAACAAAACGTTTAGCTAACACAGGAACAACTGAAACTAATACAGGTTTAGCTGGATTAGGTTTAGCATTGTTTGGTGGATTACTAGCTGCAACTAAACGTCGTAGAAATAAGTAAAAAACTAAACTGTATATACTTTTTAAAATATAAAAAAATTCTAGGTAGTATCTATATATTACCTAGAATTTTTGGTTGTATGATAAATTTTGGAAATGTAGAAATATGTTGAGAAAGTTCTAATGAGACTGTTTGTAAGGTAAGCGTTAAATAATAGTAAGCGTCCAATAACGAGGTATCTATCCTCCAAGCACAAATTCCTTTATAATACAAACATAAAGTAGAAATGGAGGAAATAAAATGTTAAAACTGTTTATCATTTTCATTTCCCATTTATCCCAAAATAAAAGATACTAACCGTTGAAATTTTTACAGAAAATACTATCTTTTTATAGTATAATAGAGTTAAACAAAAGAGGAGATATTTTATATGATTTCTAATAAAACAGTAATACTTGAAGAAGTATTAAGTAAATTTGAAAAACTTTTAAATAGACATGAAGAAGATAAAATAAAATTTAACAAAACTGTTGAACTGTTAGAACATGAAAATTGCCTTCTTAAAGAACAGTTAGAATTTTTCAAGAGAAAATTATTCGGTAAATCTTCGGAAAAACAAAAGAGAATCCTAATCAAGTAAGTTTGTTTGATAATGAATGAACGACTAAACAAATTGAAGGAATCACTGTAGTAATGAGATATAATAAGAATGTGGAGAATTTAACGATGAAAGTAAAAAAACAGATAAAGGAATTATTAGGAATTCAAAGTGATGTTAATGTTATAAAGTATTCAAAAAATAATTTAGAGAAACATTTACTTAAAAGGAATCATATTGACGCTTTAAAGTATTTTGACAAGATAGAAGATATTTTAGAAGAGCCTGATTATGTAGGAATTAATCCTAATGAAAAATTGGAGTGCTTAGAATATGTTAAGGTATTTGATGAAAATATTTTAGTGGCATTAAAAATACATAGTTCAGAAGAATTCTATTACATTCCTAGTATGTACACGATAACTGATTATAAATTGCAATCACGTTTATTTAGCGGTCGACTAAAAAAAGTTGACAAAAAAATAGATAGATAGTAAAATGTAGATAGTAAATGATATTAATTGAGGGCAGAAAGGGTTCCTGCCGCACCTGAAAAGGTACCTGAGATGCTGGATACACCGACCAGCCAATTAATAATCGTTAAAATCCACAAAGAGTCAAGTTTTCTTGGCTCTTTTTATATATATAAAATTAAGTTGATTAGATTTTCTAGTTTTTTTATTATGAAGTATAAATTATATAGGAGAATTTTTATATTATTTTGTATATTTTTATTTAGATTAAATTGCATATTTTTATTTTATCATTATTACAGCGCCTTTTTTGTGGAGAAATTTAGGGGAAAAGTATCTAAATATTTATTAAAATCTATTATTTTCTTGAATACTTCCATTATATTTTGAAATACATCTAATATACTCTGATATACTGGTAAATATACATTTTATACTTCTATTATAGTTCGTTATATTTCAAATTTAGTAGATGTATGTTATAATATACCTATAATCAAAAGGAAGAAATAAGGATGCTAATTAAATTTTCAGATAGATTTTATTATACAAAACAACGATATATGTATTTAGAACCCACGCTTGGTTATGTAAAAGGAGAATATTTTTCTGTAATGTTAGATTCAGGAAATGGACCTGCTCAAGTGGAGAATTTTTTGAATGAATTAAAAGAAAATGATCTTCCTATGCCAAGTTATGTGATATTAACTCATCATCATTGGGATCATAGTTTTGGGGCTGCGTACTTGGATATCCCGGTAATAGCTACTGATAGAGCTAGAGATTCTTTAATTGAATTATCTCAGTTAGAGTGGGATAAGGAGAGTTTATATCAAAGAGTAAAAGATGGAACTGAAATAAAATATAGTGCGGATGTTATAAGAAGAGTTTATGAAAATCATGAAATAAAAATTAGAATTCCAGATATGCCAAAGATGGCGGATTTCAATTTAAATTTAGGGAAGATTAAATTAAATTGTTTATATAATGATAATTCTCATTCTAACGATGCATTTTTAATTTATATTCCAGAAGAAAAAGTGCTATTTTTAGGTGATAGTCATGCTAAAAATTACTATACGAAACCTATGGCATACAATAAAGAGAAACTTCGCGATTATATAGATAAGATAACAGAACTTGATTTTGAACATGCTGTTCCTGGACATGGGAATATCTTTACAAGAGAAGAATTGTTAGAATATCTAGAAAAAGAATATGCAAAAATGAGGTGATTTTATATGAACTTAATGATGTCTCTCGATTGGGTTCTTTTAATTACGATGTCACTAGCTTTTTGTCAGCAGTTGTTTTCGAAAAAATTTAATTTTTTTGGAGTACTGTCTTTGCTTAGTTTAGCGACATATATTGCCTTTCATTCTTATTCAACAGGATTAAGTATTTTTATCCTTCTGCTCTTTATTGGAGGAATAGCTCTAATTGGGCTTGAAATGTTTATTCCTGGTGGAATAGTAGGAGCTGTTGGAGTCATTACCTTAGTGTATGCAATAATCTATGTGAATAAATCAACATATTATATTGCTTTTATATTGGTAATTTCTTTAATCCTTGCAGTGATTTTATATTATGTAAATCGAAATGTTTTTCATAAAAAACTTATGTTTTTAGATAGACTTGTCTTGAATGATTCTATATCTACAGAAGATGGCTATGTAGCTAGTGAAAGTAGATTGGAATTATTAGGTCAAAAACTAATAGCATATACGGATTTGCGTCCTGCAGGTGTAGCTATACTTGAAAATGAGAAATTAGATGTAGTTACTGATGGGGATTTTATAGAAAAAGGTAATAAAATTGAAGTTATACGTGTTGAAGGAATGCGTATTGTAGTTAAGAAAATATAAATAAAATAAGGAGGTAGTATTATGCCAGAGTTAGTATTTACAGGTATAATTGTAGTAGTAGTGCTGATTGTGCTATCAATCTTCTTTACTTTCTTTCCACTTGGTCTTTGGATCAGTGCGATTGCAGCAGGTGTAAAGGTGAGTATTTTCACACTTGTTGGTATGAGATTGAGACGTGTTATTCCAAGTAGAGTAATTAATCCAATGATTAAAGCGCACAAAGCAGGATTGGCAGTTACTATTAATCAACTAGAAAGTCACTATTTAGCTGGAGGGAATGTAGATAGAGTAATTAATGCTCTTATCGCAGCTCACAGAGCTAATATAGTAAGTTTAACATTTGAACGTTGTGCGGCTATCGATTTAGCAGGACGTGATGTTCTTCAAGCAGTTCAAATGAGTGTTAACCCGAAGGTTATTGAAACACCATATATTGCAGGTGTTGCGATTAATGGTATTGAGGTTAAAGCGAAAGCAAGAATTACAGTTCGTGCCAATATCGAACGACTTGTAGGGGGAGCTGGAGAAGAAACTGTTATTGCCCGTGTAGGTGAAGGGATCGTTTCTACAATTGGTTCTTCTGAATCGCATACAGTGGTTTTAGAAAATCCTGATAGAATTTCGAAAACAATTTTAGATAAAGGATTAGATGCAGGTACTGCATTTGAAATCTTATCAATCGATATTCTAGATGTGGACATCGGTCAAAATATCGGTGCTAATTTACAAACTGAACAAGCTATTGCTGATAAGAATATAGCACAAGCTAAAGCTGAACAACGTCGTGCAATGGCGGTTGCAGCTGAGCAAGAGATGAAAGCTAGAATTCAAGAAATGCGTGCTAAAGTTGTAGAAGCTGAAGCTGAATTACCGCTTGCTATGGCGAAAGCTTTCCAAGAAGGTAATTTAGGTATTATGGATTACATGAATTATAAAAATATTGAAGCTGATACAGGCATGAGGGATTCGATTAAACGTATGTCACAACCTGAAGCAGGAGCAGGTAAATAATTAGATAAAAAGGAGGGTGTGAAATGTCGTTTTTAATTTTCGCAGCACCAATAATATTTATCATAATTTTTGCTATTTTCGTAGTTGTTTTTGCTTCTGATAGTAAACGATACAGAAAAAATTTAGATAATTCGAAACAGATGGAATTAGACAATGCACGTGAACAGGCGTTAAAAGCAGTGGAAGAAATTAAGCGAATCAAAGAGGCAGCAAAAAATGGCTTAAATGATTCTGAAATCAAAGAAAAGGCATTAGAGAATCAACAAGTTTATAAGGAAGATATATATGAACAACAGGTTGATAGTTCTACTGTAAATAAATACCAACAGTATTATAATGAAAATTATAATAGAGGAAAAAATAGATTTGATATACAAAGAAACTTTCAGAAAACATCAATTAAACAAGAGGATACAAAAAAACTAGAATTTTCTAAAGAAAATCTTGTTCGTGGAATAATAGCTAACGAGTATCTTAATAGAAATACTAGGAGGGGAAGATAATGAATTCAATTATATTCATTTTGGTAATGTTTATTCTCTCGTTAATTTTTGAAAAATTTAAAGGAGATAGAACAGAAGAAATTCCCGTAAAAAAGAAGCTAAAGCTAAAAAAATCTCCCGTGAATATAAGTGGTAATAGTTCTAGGGGTAAAGAAGAGTCTTTTGAAAGAAAACCTAGAGTTATAGTTGATAGAGAAGAAGAAATAGTTTCAAATTCTTTAAATTTTGATAAAGAAAGAATACTTAATGATATAATTTTTTCAGAAGTATTGTCAAAACCAAAAAGTAAAAGATAATAAATAGGAGGTGTAATATGAAAAAGCCATTTAACTATATTAGTTATTGTATTTATTCATTTATGCCTCTTTATTTTGTGTTATTTATATACACATTTGTAAGAGAGGATGTTGTAGATATAATTTTGACTACGATTCTTATAATAATATCTATATTTACATTGCTACTACATAATACAAGCAAACCTACAAATATTTTTGTTTGTGGAAAAAAGGAGATTTCCAAACAGCGTGGAATTGATCAGTACTATTTAGTCCTTATGATAATAGTTACCTTCTTAATTATTAATGATAAAATTCATTTTATATTTAAAATAATAATATTACTGATTATATATTATGTGTTATTTTTAATACTTTTTAAATATAAAAATTATACATTAATATTATTAGGCTACAAAATGTACATGATTCGTGATAAAATAGTATATAGCAAAAAGAGTCAAGAAGAGATATATAAAATATTAAAAGATAAGAAGAGTTTGCAGATAATAGAGGTATCTAATAATATATATATTGAAAATGAAAAATACAGAATGACTAATTTTTATTGTAAAGACTTTTAGATAGGATTTAATTTCTATCTTTTAAATTAGTAAATTTAAGGAGAAGAAACAATGAGAGTTGTTGATATCATAGATAAGAAGAAAAAGAATAAAGAACTTACAAAAGCTGAAATTGAATTTTTATTAGAAGGATATCTTAAAGGGACAGTACCAGATTATCAAATGAGTTCATTTTTAATGTCTGTTTATTTTAATAATATGACAAAAGACGAACTTACTAATTTTACATTAACTATGAGAGATTCTGGAGATACAATCTACTTTGATGATTTAGATCATTATCTAGTTGATAAACATTCTACAGGTGGTGTAGGAGATAAGGTTACGGTAGTTTTAGGACCAATCTTATCAGCTGTAGGTATGGCTGCAACAAAGTTATCTGGTAAAGGTTTAGGTCATACTGGAGGGACGATTGATAAATTTGAAGCTATTAGAAATTTTAAATTCAGCACAACCAAAGAAGAGTTAGTGGAGGTAGCTAGTAAAACTGGAGTAGGACTAATGGGATATAGTGATAACATTGTACCATTAGATAAAAAAATCTATGCATTGCGTGATGTCACTGCTACAGTAGATAGTATACCACTAATTGCTAGTAGTATTATGAGTAAGAAGTTAGCGATTCAATCGGATTTAATTATTTTAGATGTTAAAGTTGGCGACGGTGCTTTCATGAAAACAATAGAGGATGCAAGAGAACTGTCTCGTAGAATGGTTGAAATTGGAAATAGTGTAGGTAGAAAAACAATAGCTGTTTTGACTAATATGGAAGAACCATTAGGATACAGTATTGGTAATGCTAATGAAATTATTGAAGGAATAGAGGCTTTAAAAGGAAACTGGTCTAGTGATCTAAAAGAAGTTGTTTATGAAATTGTCTATTTAGCTTTGAAACATAAAGGTGAGGTTAAGACATTTGAAGAAGCGTCTGAGAAAATTGATGAAGTAATTGCTAATGGTCGTGCTTTAGAATTATTACGACAGTTTATTGAATTAAGTGGTGGTGATGGTGAAGTAGTAAATAATTATGGATTACTACCAACGGCTAAATCAGTACTTGAAGTATTTTCAGAAGAAGAAGGTTTTGTTACAAAAATTAAAGCTGAAGAAATAGGTAAGGCTGCAATGGTTATTGGAGCAGGTCGTGCAACAAAAGAAGATGAAGTAGATCATGCGGTGGGGATTGAACTTAAGAAAAAAGTTGGAGATAAGGTAGAAAAAGGTGATATTATCGCAAAAATCTACTATAATGATGAAAAAAATGTTCAATCTAGTAAAGCTATGGTCTTAGATGCCTATGTTATTGGAAATGAAAAAATAGAAAATATTAAAAATATATTAGAAGTAATTGAATAGAGGTAAAAAATGGGATTAAATAAATATATCGATCACACAATTTTAAAAGCTACTGCTAGTAGCTCTGACGTACAAAAACTTTGTGAGGAAGCAATAGAGCATGAATTTTATAGTGTTTGTGTTAATGGATGTTATGTTGCAGATGCTAAACAGCTTTTACAAGGAACAGACGTGAAGGTTGCGGCTGTTGTAGGATTCCCATTAGGTGCAATGACTACTGCTGCAAAAGTATTCGAGGCTAAAGAAGCGGTAGAAAATGGTGCTAGCGAAATTGATATGGTTATCAACATTGCTAAATTAAAAGATGGAGAATTTGAATTTGTTGAAAATGAAATTCGTCAAATCAAAGAGGCTATAGGAGATAGTGTATTAAAAGTAATTATCGAAACTTGCTATTTAACTGATGAAGAGAAAGTTAAAGCATGTGAATTATCATTAGCAGCTAAAGCAGATTTTGTAAAAACTTCAACTGGTTTCGGAACAGGTGGAGCAACATATGAAGATGTAAAATTGATGAAATCTGTTGTAGGTGATAATGCTAAGGTTAAAGCAAGTGGTGGAGTTAGAGATAAAGAGACTGCTCAAAAATATGTTGATTTAGGAGCAGAAAGATTAGGAACAAGCTCTGGAATAGAGATTGTAAAATAATATAATTTAGTAATAGATGAAATGTAAATACTTTTCACTATTTATTATAGTTTATTTAATTTTAATAATAGAATAAAAGGAATTAACTTTTATTATTAATAAAATAAAGAAACTCATATTAGAAATAAAAGACTAATCTTTATCATTATAAGATTATGATTAATAAAAGTAAATAGAATATTTTATAAGGAGTGATTCCTCGGTGAATTTATAAAAATTACCATATTTATGAATCATTCCTTTTTTTATTTTTGGTATAAATTAATTCTTTAGAAAAATTATATCTTTGTTTTTTAAAAATGAAGTAGTGTTGCTTTTATGTATTAAGAAAAAATAATACAGCATTATTTTAATTAGCTGTAAATGAAATAATTATTATTTGTAGATCTGTTTTATGGTGAAAACTAAATTGTAATAGAGATATTTTTTTGATAGAATAAAATTGCAATAATATGTATTTAGGAGCAAATTTATTATGCGAGTACAAAATAAAAATAATAAAATTTTAAAGTTTTCAATTAGAAAATTATCATTTGGAGCAGCACCTGTTGTTATTGGTGCTCTAATATTCGGGAGTCATGTCCCAAATGAAGTTTTTGCTAGTGATAATGGTGTAAATGTTAATTATACCTATCTTAGTGAAAATGAACTTACGGAGTCGGAAAAAAATTTAATTAAAAATAGTGTACCAAATGACTTGAAAAATAATGAAACGTACTATATGGTTTATAAGAAAGAAAATCAAGATATTATTAACGAAACACTGAAAACAAAATCATTACCTAATACAGGAGAAAGTTCACTCCCATTAGCAGAATTAGGTTTAGGAACAGCCTTTTTAGTGGTATTTCTAATATCAAAAAAATATAGAAATAAAGTGCTTGGTGTAATTTTGATAGGGACTATAGGTCAAAGTGTCGTAGTACCATATCATTCGTTTGCTTTAGAAAATAAAGATTTGGTTCAGTATAACACAAAAACAACTATAACTAACTATTCAGAACTTGCTAAAGGTGTAATTCAAATAGATGGTTATAGATATATGGGATTTTTTACACAAAGTGATTTAAATGATTTTTCTCAAGATTCAAAAATTAATCTTCCTAAAAAAACGAAAGATATAGCAAAAGTTGAGTCTATATTAACCAAACAAGAAAAATCGCTAACCGAAATAGAAAAAAATGAGAATTCAGAACAACGCAAAATTGAAGAAGAAAAATTTAATAATGAATCTGGTAATAAAAATCATGAAATTGTGAGATCTAAGGTTAAATATAGAACACTCCCTGAAGAAGGTGTACGTAACTTATCTATAAATAAACCAGAACTAAGATCAACTAAGGAAGTTATCCCTTTTGAAACTACTATAAAACTTGACAATACATTGCCAAAAAGGGAGACTAAAGTTCTTAAAGATGGTGTTAATGGAGAAAAAGTGGTGTTTAGTGAAGTAACGACGGCTGATGGTAAAGAAACTAGTAGAGTTATCAAAACATTTGTTACTAAACAAGTTGTTAATAAAGTTATAGCTGTCGGAACGGGTGTTTCTAAAAAAGGCGAAGCGTTAGTGCAACCAGAGAATCCAAAAGGGGTAGTAAGTGAGAAAGGAGAATCGTTAGTACAATTAGAGAATCCAGAAGGGGTAGTAAGTGAGAAAGGTGAATCATTAGTACAACCAGAAAAACTAGAAGGGGTGATAAGTGAGAAAGGTGAATCGGTAGTACAGCCAGAGAATCCAGAAGGAGTGGTAAGTGAGAAAGGCGAATCATTAGTACAACCAGAGAATCCAGAAGGAGTGGTAAGTGAGAAAGGTGAATCGTTAGTGCAACCGGAGAATCCAGAAGGAGTGGTAAGTGAGAAGGGTGAATCGGTAGTACAGCCAGAGAATCCAGTAAAAGAAATTCCAAAAGAGAAAAAACCACCTTTATTAACATTAGCTAAGATTGAAGAACATACTCTTGATCGTTCTGCTGACTTGACATATACTTTAGAAAATGAGGATTCAGTTGATATTAAATCTATTATGGCGGAAGTCCGTGATGGTGAAAATGTAGTTAAACGACTAGATTTAACTACATCTAAATTAAAAGATATTGTTGATAATCTTAAATTGTATAAAGACTATGTTGTTAGAACAACTATGATTTATAATCGAGGAAAAACAGATGAGACTTCAGTATTAGAAGAGAGACCACTAAGGCTTGATCTAAAAAAAGTTGAAGTTAAAAATATCAAAGAAACAAGTTTGATACATGTTAACGAACAAGGTGAGGAATCTGATAGTAGTTTATTAAACGCTATTCCAGAAAATATAAAAGAATATTATTTGAAAGTGACTTCTCATGATAATAAAACAACCAAGCTTGCTATTGATAAAATAGAAGAAGTAAAAGTTGGAGAAGATTGGTTTTATAAAGTTAGTGCAAAAGCTCAAGACTTAGTACAAAGAACGAGTGAAAATAAAATAGAAGATACTTATTCTTATTATATTGCAAAACCAAAACCACATATTGGTGATGTGTACTATGATTTTAAAGATTTAATAGAAGCTATGCAAAAAACTCCTTCGGGAACATTCAAACTTGGGGCTGATTTAAGCGCGGTTAGTATAAAACCACTTGGAAAATCTTATGTTACTCAGAAATTTACTGGAACATTAACAAGTGTTGATGATAAACATTATTCTATTCATAATTTAGTGCATCCTTTATTTAGTAAATTAGAAAATGCAACTATTAAAAATATAAACTTAGAGAATGTAAATATTAATTTACCAGGAACAAATGATGTCGCTACACTTACACAGATAGCAAAAGGTGGAATTATTGAAAATGTTAAAGTAACGGGTAGTGTCATTGGGGCAAACGAAGTGGCTGGTATTGTTAATAAGTTAGACGAAGGGAAAATGACTAATATTGCATTCATTGGAAAAGTTCAAGCAACAGGAAATAGGGGATCTAATCTTGCCGGAATAGCAGGTGATGTTTGGCGTGGTAATATTGAAAAAGCCTATGTTGATGCTGAAATTACGGGTGATAGATCACGAACAGGAGGAATAGCAGGTAACATAAGCCATGGTTTAAATTCTGATGGTATAGGTAGATGGGGATATATAAGAAATTCTGTAGCAAAAGGTATTATTGATGTTCCAAATAGTGGAGAAAATGGAGGTCTTATAGGTAAAAACTGGCCTTGGGGTGTTATTGAAAATACTGTTACAATGATGGATGTTAAGAAAGGTGACGTGTTCTTTGGATCAAATGATATGGACGATGAAAATGTTACGAACTGGGTTGTTAATAAGAATTTCACTGTAACAGGTATTAGTAAAGGTGGAAAAAATCATAGAAACTCTCATAGAATCAAAGATATTACTAAAGAAGAAGCAGATACGAAAATTCAAGCTATGATGATTACTGCTGATAAATTAGTTAGTACACAACCAACTGTAGATAAGCTTAACAACAAAGTTTCTTATGAAAATGAATATAAAAATATTCAAGATTACCAAGAGAAGCGTAATCAGGCATATCGTAATATAGAAAAACTACAACCATTCTATAATAAAGATTGGATTGTAAATCAAGGTAATAAATTAGATGAAAACTCTAATCTTGTATCTAAGAGAGTTTTATCGGTAACAGCTATGAAGGATACAGAATTTGTAACAGATTCAGAAAATGCTAATAAAATCATGGTTCACTATGCTGATGGAACAAAAGAATTGTTCAATATTTCTGTAAAAGATTCTCAAGTAGCTCAAGTGAAAGAATATAGTATAGAAAACTTAAGAGATATAGTATATACGCCAAATATAGTTATTAAAAATAGAGATACTTTAGAAGCTAAAGTTAAAGAATTATTGCTATCTGTTGAGTTACAGTCTCAAGCTGTTCGTAATATACTTGAAAAGAGAGATACTAGAAATGATCCTACAGCTAATAGTGAAGTGCGTCAAAATGGATATATTCGTGATTTATTCTTAGAAGAAAGCTTCAAGGAAGTTAGGGATAATATTGATAAGTTTGTTAAAAAACTTGTAGAAAATGAAGAACATCAATTAAATGATGACGAATCTGCAAAAAGAGCATTAATTAAAAAAGTAGAATTAAATAAAACTAATATTATGCTTGGATTAACATATCTAAATAGATATTACGGAATTAAATATAATGGTATGAATATAAAAGATATGATGACTTTCAAACCTGATTTCTATGGAAAAAATGTTGATGTACTTGATAGACTTATCAAAATTGGTTCTAAGGAAAGTTATATAAAAGGTGATCGTACAAATGACGCCTATCGTGAAGTTATAGCAGGTGGTACTGGAAAAGGTAATTTACATGAATTTTTAAATTATAATATGAAATTATTCACAGCGGATACAGATTTAAATGATTGGTTTAAACATGCAACAGAAAATAATGTTTATATATCTGAACCTACTACCACAACTCAAGATTTTGTAAATAAAAAACATAGAGTTTATGATGGATTAAATAATGGTATACACGGGCGTATGATTTTACCATTATTGAATTTGAAAAATGCTCATATATTCTTGATTTCGACATATAATACTTTAGCGTACAGTTCTTTTGAAAAATATGGAAAATATACAGAAGAAGAACGAAATCAATTTAAAGCAAAAATTGATGAAGTTGCAAATGCGCAGCAACGATACTTAGACTTCTGGTCTCGTTTAGCATTGTCATCAGTTCGAAATAGACTATTGAAGAGCGATAATATGGTACCAACTGCAGTTTGGGATAACCAAAATTATAATGGTGGCTCTAACCGTTATGGATTTGCGAATAATGGTAGAGATGTAGTAGCTCCTGTACGTGAGTTATATGGACCGACATGGCGTTATCACAATACAAATGGAAACATGGGTGCTATGGCTAGAATCTATGGTTCTCCAAACAATGATGATGCAGTGTTCTTTATGGTGACAGATATGATTAGTCAATTCGGTATTTCGGCATTTACTCATGAAACAACCCATGTAAATGACCGCTTGGTGTATTATGGAGGAAATTGGCATCGTGAAGGTACAGATCTTGAGGCGTATGCACAAGGTATGTTACAAACACCTGATAGTTCTACGACAAATGGAGAGTACGGAGCTCTAGGGTTAAATATGGCATATGTTCGACCAAACAATGGAGATCAATGGTATAATTATGATCCTAATAAATTAAAAAACAGACAAGAAATAGATGACTACATGAAACGTTATAATGAAGCTATGATGATGCTAGATCAATTAGAAGCTGATGCAGTTATTAGTAAACGACTAACTGATAATAGTAAATGGTTTAGAAAAATAGATAAAGAATATCGTTATAAAGATGAATATAATAAACTGACTGAACCAAATCAATGGGATAAAGTACGAGATTTGAGAGATGAAGAAAAAACTAAACAATTAACTTCTATTAATGATTTGGTAGACAATAACTTTGCGACTAAGCATGGTGTTGGAAATGGGCGTTATCGACCTGAAGACTTGATGCCAAATTCTGCTTATGTAAATGTAAATATGATGGCAGGTATCTATGGAGGTAATTCAAGCGATGGAGCACCTGGTTCATTATCATTCAAACATAATGCATTCCGTATGTGGGGGTACTATGGTTATGAAGATGGATTTACTAGTTATGTTTCAAATAAATACAAAGATGCAGCTAATAAAGAAAAATTACCAACTTTAAGTGATAAGTATATTATCAAAAAAGTATCTAAAGGAGCTTTTGAGACTCTTGAAGCATGGAAAAAACACTGGTATGGAGAAGTTTTTGAGAAAGCAAAACATGGCTTTGTTGAGATAGATATTGATAATGTACATGTGACCTCTTATGATCAATTACAACAAATGTTTAACGATGCAGTTCAAAAAGATTTAGACCAAATGACTAAAACTGGGAAAGAGTCTTATGGAAATACAGTTTCACTTAAAACTAAGGTGTTTAAACAACTTCTTAAAGTCACAGATGGATTTACGGAAAATATTTTTAAATAAGGAAATGAGTTTATTTATAGATTAATTTAATCTTATGAGAACTCTATTGAAAGGAATGGTACCTTAATAAAGTTCATAAGAGAACTCATAGACGAAGAGGTTTATTTATAATTTGCTTTATAGAAGTTCTTTAAATATCTAATAAATTATTGCGGGAGGTGACTAGACGAACTCGATTTTGTCTAGTCACTTTTTTTGTTTTTATTATTAGTTTTTAATAAAAGTAAAATAAATAGATAAATTTTAAAAGTAAATTTTAGTAAGTAATTAAAGAGAAAGTTACCTTGAAAACTAATAATAAGTAGGTGAACAGTGTTTTTTATAGCTAATTCCACCTATTTATAGTATAATAAAAGATGGTTTATTATGGCGTGAAGCAAGAATTATTATTTAAATAGCTTTATGCAGGAGATTGTGGACTATATAGAAAGAGTCTATAGAATAATAATATAAAAAATTATAGAGGAGATTTTTAATGTTACCAAAGTCATTTGAACAATATAAATTTAATGAATTTGTAAATAAGGCAGTAATAGATTTAGGGTTTGATAATCCAACAAAAATTCAAGAGAGAGTGTTCTCACCAGTATTAAAAGGAAAAAATATAGTAGCAAAATCACAAACAGGAAGTGGAAAAAGCCATTCTTTCTTACTACCAATTTTTAGTAAATTAGATGTAACTAAGAAAAAGACACAAAGTATAATTTTAGCACCAACAAGGGAGTTGTCTAGACAATTATATGATATGGCGGTGCACATCGCTAGTTTTTCCGAAGAAGATATTAAAATTACATTGTGTATTGGTGGGCAAGATTTAAATAGAGATATTGAAAGAGTATCAAACGCTCCCCACATTATTATTGGAACACCAACACGTGTATTAGAATTAGATAGAACAAGTGCTTTAGCTATTAAAGAAGTTGAGAGTCTTGTAATCGATGAATGTGATATGATGATCGATTTAGGATTCATGGAAGATGTTGATAAAATATCTAAAAGAGCAGCGGAAAATTGTCAATTTTTAGTATTCTCAGCAACTATTCCAACACAAATGAATCATTTCTTGAAAAAATATTTAAAGAATGCTCAGTATATAGAAGTTGATAATGCAAAATTCGGTAAAATTGAATATATTTTAATTCCAGAGAAAA
>NZ_CAURMG010000036.1:0-14771 GCF_963525875.1 uncultured Gemella sp.
ATGTACGAGTAGGATCGCTAACAGCTGTTACTTTTCCTTCTGCATTTAAGGTACGCGTATATTCATAAACATTGAATATTGTTTCACCGTTTTTATCAACATCAACGTATAAATCACGTTTTAACCATGTAGTCGTTCCATCACTGTTAACTGTTTTCTTCTCAGCGATTTCAGCTGGCAAATCCCAACGACCTGTAACTTTATTAAAGGTTGCTGTTACATTTTCTCCAAGTTTAGTTTTTAAAGCTACTTCTGCTCTTGTAAATGTTGCTGTTACATTTTCACTACTTGCAGTTACCTTAATATTATCCGTAGCTGCTTTAGCTGTTGCAGTTGGAAGTACTTTTAGATTAAAAGTTTCGCCAACTGTACCAATCTCATCATTAACATTTACAGCTGTATTTGTTGTTTCTGAAACAACCCATTTCCCATCTTTAGCAACAATTTTCGTATTTGTCCCATCTGGTAATGTAATCGTAGCTTCTGAAGCTCCTCTTGAAATTGTGATTGGTACTTCTTTATCATATGCATGTACATTTTTCACAGATACTGCAGGTGAAATTTTAAAGGTAGCATGTGCATATGCTTCATTCGCATTAGTTTCTTTATAGTCTCGTGCATAAATAGAGACACGGTAAATCCCTGCTTCAGTCGGTGTCCCTTTAAATCCATTTTTATTTCGTTCAGTCATGTCATTTGAGGCAATTGTGAAACCGACACCAGGAATTTTAGTGTCATCCCCTGTTAAATCTGTAACAGTACTAGCGTCTGCCCCTGTAGTTCCAGTAATTTTCACTCCAGAAACACCAAGAATTGCACGTCCCACAGTTTCTCTAATCGTTGCTGTACGGTTAAGAGGATTTCCATTTTCATCCGTTAAACTATAAGGAATATTTCTACCATTTGGTGCACCGGCATGGGAAGCTCCAGCATCTCTATATTCTACTGGTACTACAAGTTCTTCTCCTACTTTACCTTCTTTAACGGCATCGTTAATTTCTAACGTAGGTGGCGTACCATCTTTCCATGCTGTACCACCGTATCTATGTAGATCTAACGGAATTCTTACATTTTTTCCAGTTTTGGTATTAGTAAAAGTAACTGTCGCCACTAGTTTTTGATAGTTAAATGGACTACTATGCGTTACAATCCCTTGTATACTATCCAATTGTTTATCATATACTAATCCCCCAGGCATATTTGATACTGTAAAATCAGAAACAGTCCAACCTGCCGCTTTCGCTTCTTCTGTTACTTCAATACGTTTACTTGCATCTTTGACGTAAACTTTATCAATTCCTTGTTCATAACCAAGTTTATAAATACTTGATAATAAATATTCGTACGGTCCACCACCAAAGTAAGTAGAAGCGGCTGAACTTTGAATTCTTGTATTATTATATTTCAATTTTCCACGCCATAGAGGAGCTTCTTCAATAATTTTTTGTACTTCTTCTGCAGAAAGTTTCAATCCGTAGTCAACACGTGCCTTGACATCACTTGGTTGCAACTCAAATGTAAAGTTAGATGGTCCAGGTGTAACACGAGTACCTGCTCTTTGATCAGAAAACACTCTGAATTGTAATCCTTCAGCATTCGCTTTTTGTTCCGCTGAGTCTACCCCTAGTGTTCCTGATCCAGATTGAACACCGAACGGCATTTTATACGTATCCCAACCAGTAAAGTTTTCTCGTGATACTGTACTTGTACTACCTATAATATTTTTCGCAGTTGGTTTCGCCGGTGTTGTTGGTGTCAATACATCATTTGTTACAGTTGTTGTACCATTATTACTTGATGTATCCGTTCTAAACCCACTCTCCCCTTTTCCAGGAATAGCTTTCCCATTTCTAGGATCTTGGTTTTTGTTTACTTTTTCTTCTGTGGATTTATCAACTTCTTTAGCAGTTGCTTTTTTCATACTTTCTAATACGAATGCTTTATTTTTTAAAGCAACTGTTTCTCTATCAACTTCTCCTTGAGTCGCTACTTCACTCGCCTCTAATGCTTGTGCTCTTGCTAACTCTGCTTTAGAATCTTCTATCGCTGATGCTGTTTTTTCTGTTACTCTAGCGTTAGCAATCGCCTCTTGAACACGTGCTATTGCCGCACTTAAATTAGTTTTATTAGCTTTTGCTGGTGTAGTAGTAGAAACCTCTTCTTTAATCGCTGTTACATTATTATTAACAGTCTCTGTATTAGTTATGGTTGCAGGAGCATCATTACTTGCTAATGCACTTCCTCCACCTAAAAATGCGAATCCAGCAGCAATTAAAACCGACGCTGTACCAGCATTAAACTTCTTTATACCATAGTAATTTATTTTCTCTTGTTCTTTTTGAATAATCATCTTCTTATTATTCTTACTATACATCTTTTACCCTCCTAATCATTAATACAATTATTATTCAAATTCCAATAATAAAAAAATATTTAAATGTTTCAGTTTTTTTTTTTTTTTTCAAAAAAATTATTTAATAAAAATAATCCAATACTAATTTTAAGCTTTAAGTCGACTTTTGTCAAGTCTACATAATAAATTTTAAGTTAATTTTAAGTAAATACAAATAGTCTATTTATAGAAATAATATTATGTAAATTAGTAATTATAAAAAATAAAAAGAGGTGATTCTAAAATCATGATTTCATAGAAATCGATTTTTTGAGTCACCCCTTGCGCAGATTATTAGATATCAATAAATCACTGCGTATATGTATTCTCATATGAACTTTGTAAAATTTTAGTACTTTTGGGTCAGTCCTTCTATTTACTATCTTAAAATTTTTTCTTCTAAATAATCGCAATATTTCATCTCTAGATTTTGAACATATAAATTTGGTGCTTTATTTTTTATTTTTCTAGCTTCAGCTATTAATCCTAAAGCTTTCTCGTCATCCAATTTCACACCATATTCGTATGTTGCTAAAATATTCTTCGTTTGTGGATTTTTTTGTTTAAGCCTTGCTAATAAAGTTTTATCCTTCATAATTTCTTCTAACAATTCATCTTCAGGATTTACAAGACTTATTAATTTTACTAACATCGCCATAAGTTCAATTTTATATACTGGTAACAAATCATCTCTTTCAATATATAATTTTCTTGATTCATTATATAAAGCCCCAAACTCAAAGAAATATTCTAAACCATCTAATTTTATAAATTCTAATGAGTCAGTTAGATAATTAGTTTTAGTTATTTCCATTGAATTTATTTTCTCCACTACTTCTGGTCGTTCTATTAATAAATTCTTACCAATACTTTGATAATATACGTACTCTAATTGTAAGTATAGAACAAATCTAGTAGTTTCATCTTTACTAGCGTGGTAAAACGTCATACCATCGTTGAATCCCATCGGAATCAAGTTTAGAAAAGCTAATGCAAATCCTATTAAGGCGAATAGTAATGTATAATAGCTTGGTAAAACTATCCAAAATATAACGGAAAACAACACATTAAATATTACTCCACCTAATAAGTATAATTTATACTTAAATTTACCTACCACATATTCAGGAGCTCTCATTAGACACTGACCACCAGTTCCTGCTAGTCTTTCAAATCTAATTTTAAGTTTTTCATTTTCATCCTTTATAATTTTGAAATCAAACACTCTAAAACTTATAAATTTATATCCTGATAGTAATCCGAAAAATAAGTGTCCCGCTTCATGAACTATGACTTGTAAAATAAAAGCTATCACTCCTGCTATAAATAAAAATATGATATTTGGAGTATCCACTTTCGCAAGTGAACCTACTGCAATCTTACCAACTGAATACCCTACTACAGCTCCTACAGCCATAATTCCTACTAATTGCAATAATGCATTAACAATCTTATTCTTCATAAACAATCCTCCTATTCATTTTTTTCGTGAATATAACTCATCATTTCATTAAGTTCCGCACTCTTTTCAGCTACTAATATAAACATCCTTTCACCCATAGCTGTAGCAAAGACTGCCGGTACTCTCTCGATTTGTCTAATTTTCCCATTATACTTATCTTTGATATTTTCTAAACTATGTTTATAGCTATATTTATCTCTTCGTGAAAGAGCAATTCCGAAGAAATTATTATTTACTTTTTCAATATTTTCTCCTATTACTACCTTAGAATACATATCGTATAAATCACACTCATAAGTATGATTATATAAGTCTATTGTATATCCTCCTGCTATACGATTATTATATTCTAATGCAATATAATCTCCGTTAGGCAGCTTGAAAAATTCAATATGGAAGAATCTTTCCTTCATTCCAAACTCTTTAACAATCTTTCTACCGTATTTTTGTAGTTTAGGATCAATTTTCTTTTCGATGACATTAGCATAATCTAGACCACCGTTAAGTAAATCTAAAGTAGGTTTTGTATAATAAAAACTTGTTTCAAATACAATTTCCCCATTAGAATCAATCAGTCCATCATAGGTGCAAAGAATACCATTATCTACATAACTTTCTATGAAATAAACAACATCTTGATTCCATTGCTTTTTAAAGTCTTCAACATCTGAATTTGATAATAACTTATATGTATTACTTGCTCCCACACCATTATCTGGTTTAGCAATTACAGGTAATTTAATATTCTTAATAGCCTCGTTTAATTCACTTATATTTGATACAGCAACACCTTCGGCAACTGGAACTTTAGCACTTTTGAACTTTTCTTTCATTCTTGATTTATATTTTGTAAAATCAAGTTCTGCTGGTTGAACACCTTTAATATTAAATTCTTCTCTAATAGTTGCATCCAACATTAACCAATGCTCGTTATTCGATTCAACTCTATCTATAGTTCCATGTTTATATATTAGAAATGCTACACCTCTAAGAACATCTTCATAATTTTCTAAATCGTCTACTTTATAATATTCACTTAAAGAACTTTTTAAAGAATCTGATAAATTATCATAGCTTTCATTTCCTATACCTAGTACTTTCACACCTTTTTCTACTAATTTTTTGGCAAAAAATTCTTGCATTACTGGAAAATTTGGTGATACTAATAAATAATTCATAATAATTCCCTCTTTCCTAATTTTATTCATTAGTTTACCATAAACTTCACTAATTTTCCAATGAAAACAAAAAAAATATGAATCATATCCCCAACGTTCGGAAAATGATTCATATTGTATTTTATTCTTTTACATTGACTGTTAAATTTTGTAGATATGTTTTAAATGATGAATTAACTTCCTCACTTAAACCTTTAGTAGCATTTAAATCAACTACTATTTCCACTTTTTCATTATATGTTTGTGTCATAATTATATTACTTAAGACACAAATATTCGATACTAAACCACAAAATTCCACTTCTTTATAGTCACTACGTGAAATAAACTTAGCTAAGTCTATACTTCCAAATGAAGTTTTATTAAATACCTTTTTAGCGTATTTTTCATAACTTGCAACTTTTCCATATAGTTTATGCCCCTCACTATCAATTATGCAGTGTTCAACTGGTAAATGTTTACCTTCTCTTGTAGTTAAATAATTTGTATAATGAGTATCTTTTGTGAATATCACGTCTTGTCCAGCTTTTATATATTCATCGATTTTATTAGCAATAACCTGATCAAGTTGATCGGCTGTTTCAAAACCTAATGCTCCGTCTACGAAGTCTTTTTGATAGTCAACAACTACTAATAATTTTTCAGTTGTATCATGTTTTAGCGTTACTCTTAAGTATGCTAAAAATGCAACAAATGCTAAAAATGCTAAACAATAAAAGATTACTTCAGACTTAAACTTAGGATGTGCTTTAGGGTCTAAAACTACAAACTTCACCAATACTGCCGCTTCTACTAAAAGTAATACAACAATATATTTAATATTCTTTTTAAAGTAAGTAGAAAACTCTTTCACACCTAATTTTTTATAAATTAGATAAACAAATAACGCTGCAATCCCTAATATAAATATCATCGTACCGTACTTATGCATTAAGTGGAATACATGGTGTGCACTAGGTCCAAGAACATAACCTAGAGTAATAAATACTATTACCCAAAATACACCACCTAATGTAGAATATATATGGAATCGTTTTGCATCTATACGTGAAATCCCTGAAAAGTATCCTAAAATATGTCTAACTCCCGGCAAGAAATAAGCTATAATTATAACTATATTTCCAAATTTGTTGAAAAATTCTGCCGCTTTCATCATTCTATATGGAGTTAATCCTATATATATACCATACTTATCTATAGCCTTTGTTCCTAATCTTCTTCCTACTTCGTAAGAAAATTGCATCCCGATTACCGTTCCTAAGGCACTTGCTATTACCATCCCAACGTAGTTACCATGACCATTATATGCCATAATTCCAGCCACAACCATCATAGTTTCACCTGGCAATGGTAGAGCCGCAAATTCCAAGATTAGCGAAACAAATAATATAATATAAACGTGTTCAGCCAATAGTTTAAATAACATTTCCATATATAAACTATTCTCCTTTTTTATTTATTTTCTAGTAAATTATACCATATTTCTCAACTAGTTAAAAGCTAAATAGTTAAAATTTATTTGATATAGATAATATTGTAAATTATCTTATCATACAAAACTAATAATTAGTTAAAAATTATACCTTACTCTATCTTACTTAATAGATTTTCTTTAAAACAATTTTCTTCTATTTTTGTAACACCGAAATTTTTCTTCCCTGCATCCTTAATAGATGCTCCTATGTGATAAACTTTGTTACTATCTAAAATTAAAAATCTATCATGAAAATCTTTATTTGTTTTTACAGTTAAATTTGTATACTGCTCGTTAAATTTTTCAATATCTTTTGTCGTCAAATTTCCTTTACCTGGAGTATATATTTTAACTTTTACGTTGCTGTTTTTTTTACACAAAATATTTAAAGTATAAATATCTATATAATTATCAATCAATATAATCTCTCTATTAGCTTTTTGAATTATACTCACAAGAAAACTAAATGCATCATATATTTGACCATTAAAAAATATTTTTTGTTTTACTTCTTTATTTCCAGCAATATAAGTAAATACTTCTTCTAATTTTTTGTCAGTTTCCAATTGCTTCAATTCTACTCTATCTAATCTTGAATACAATTCTTGACTAAACATCAAAAGATTTCTCATTTCTACAAAGCTATTAATTATTTTAATACTCATTTCAATAGCAATATCACTTTTTAATACAGCTGAAAGCATAGCAATTCCCTGTTCTGTAAACACATATGGCATATATCTTCTCCCACCATGTGTATTTAAACTTGAGGTAACAAATTGTGACCTCAAGTTATTAAATTCTTTCTCTGTAAGTTGAAAACGAAAAAACTCAGGAAATCTTTTGATATTCCTTTTTACCGCCTGATTAAATACTTTAGTTTCCACTTGATACAAAGAAGCCAAGTCACTATCAAGCATAACCTGCTTTCCCCTAATATTATAAATCATATTTTTTATTTCTATACTATCTGAGATAATAATATCCGTATTTTTTTTCATACAAACCTCCTATAATTAAACTCAAAGAACTATTTCATTGTATTTGAGCACATTCCCTATTAATACCTTTTAGCAAATCGAAAAAAACGCTAAAAACTAGAGTCTATTATTCATTTAAACTCTAGTTCTTTTAGTACTATTTTCTTTCTTCAATAACTCTTACTAAGTCTTTAATCTCTACAATGCTTTCTGCATCTTCATCAGAAAATTCAAATCCATATTTTTCTTCAATATCCATTACTACATCAGCAACATCAATAGAATCTGCATCTAGATCTTCATTTAATTTAGAATCTAATGTAATTTTGTCTGCATCTATTTTAATATACTTTGTAATAATTTCTTTTACTTCTTCAAAAATCGCCATTATTTTTGTTCTCCTTTTTCCATTGTTTCTATCATTATATCATAAAGTTTTGTTTTGTGTATTTGTTTTGCTTGTTGTACAGCATAGTATAATGCATTTTCATCAGCTGAACCATGCACTTTTATACTTGGTTTTTTAATACCTAATAAGAAAGCTCCACCATATTCACTATAATCAAATTTTTTCTTAAATGCCTTAATTCCTTTTCTCACTAATAGTGCTGATATTTTAGTTCTAAAGTTTTTCAAGAAAATCCCCTTAATCATAGCTCCTAAAGAACTAGCTACACCTTCTATCGATTTCAACAGAATATTTCCCGCAAATCCATCAGCTATAACTACATCAAATCTATGTTCTAATATATTTCTAGCTTCGATATTACCTTTAAAATTAGCTACTTCTTCTTTAATCATCTTATGAGCTTCTTTGTAAACTTTATTACCTTTAGTTTCCTCAACACCAACATTTAGCAAAGCAACAGAAGGTTCATCGATTTTATAAATATACTTCATGTATAACTGTCCAAGTTTAGCATAGTTTACTAAATCGTCAGATTTAGCTTCTACATTAGCACCTAGATCTGTTAATAAGAATTTATGCTCAGAACTTGTTGGTAATAATGATGCTAATCCTGGTTTTGATATACCTTCAATACGACCTAACATAAACAGTGAGCTCGCCATAAAGGCACCTGTACTACCACCCGAAATTGCAACATCAATGATATCATTATTTAAATCAGATAGCATTCTAATCATAGAAGCATCTTTTTTCTTTCTATGAACACGTGCTGCATCATCTGACATTAGCACTTCTTCTGTACAAACATTTTTAACAATATTTTTAGTCTTAGTTATTTTGTCTAAGTTCTCTTCTAAACCATAAACATAGAATTCTACTTCATTATCATCATAACTATTTACAAAATTTATAATTCTACCAGGTTCATCTACACCTAAAATATCTATACCTATTTTCATAATATTATGCGCTTTCTTCTCCTATTAATTTTGCTTCTACTACAAATCGGCTTTCCCATTCTCCAGTTTGTGGATTAAAATTATCACAAGTGAATAATTTTAAAATCTTCGGTTCATTCTCATGTTGTTCCAAAATCTCAACTTGCGTTGGTGTTACATCATACAATTTACTTACTTCATATGTTCGTAATTTATCTTTTGATATAATTTGGATTTTATCACCATTTTTAATCTTTGTTAAGTTGTTAAATCTTATTCCAACACCTTGCACACTGTGCCCAGCAATTACTACGTTTTGAGCATCTAAATGCGAAGGTTCTTGTGATGTTGCTACTCCATTAATTAAGTTAATTTCAGTAACATTTTCAAAGATTGGTTCTTCTATATCCACACTATCAATTTTTAAAATTCCTAACATTGAATCTGTTAATTTAATCTTTGATTCGTTATCTGTAAACATTTTTTGCCACCATGGTATATCTACTTCACCTTTACCATTTTTATATGCCGTAATAATCTTATCATTTGCATTTCCTGTTAAAAATTCTCTAATTTGATTTTTGAATATTAACACAACAGATGTACATAATAATACTACTATCAACACATTAAGAAATGCATTTTTTAGTTTCTTACTCATTATATCCTCCTAAATTATCGTTTCTTCTAATCCGACATATTGTAATAAACGTTCTTTATTATCAGTAACTTCAATAATTTTCACTGCTAATCTCTTAGCCAAGTACATTAAATCTACATCGTTTATTAAATCCGCTACTTTAAAACTAGGTACCCCACTTTGTTTTGTACCAAAGAAATCTCCTGGCCCGCGTTGTTTCAAATCAAACTCTGCAATTTTAAAACCATCGTTTTCCAAACACATAATATCTATTCGTTCACTTTTTGAATCGGTTACTAATATACAATATGATTGAAATTCACTTCTCCCTACTCTTCCTCGAAGTTGATGTAATGTAGCAAGCCCAAATCGATGAGCATCTACTATTATCATAAATGTCGCATTCGGTACATTCACCCCAACTTCGATTACTGTTGTTGAGATAAGTATATGTATTTCTTTATTTAGAAATTTTTCTACAATAGCATCTTTTTCTTTATTACTCATTTTACCATGTAATATTGCAATTTTGTAGTCTTTTGGTAAATAATTTTTAATATTTTCGTAAGTTTCTTCTACATTTTGAAGATCCATTTTCTCTGATTCTTCAATTAATGGACAGACTACGTAACCTTGTCTACCGTTATCTAACTCCATACGAATATTGTCTAGAACTTTGTAGAAACTTTTATTATTAGCCTTATAAGTTTGTACTTTCTTTCTACCTGCTGGCAATTCATCAATTGTCGACACCTTAATGTCAGTTATTAAAGTAATTGCCAAACTTCGTGGTATCGGGGTCGCTGTCATCATTAATGAATTAACCGCCTCCCCTTTATTACTTAATATTTGTCGTTGTTTTACTCCGAAACGATGTTGTTCATCAGTAATTACATATTTTAAATTTTTGAATATCACATCTTCTTGAATTAAAGAATGTGTTCCTATTAATAATTCTACCTCACCAACTTCAAGTAAACTTAAAATTGTGTTTCTTTCTTTCTTTGGTGTACTACTCGTTAAAAGAGCAACTGAAATATTTAAATCTTTAAAAAATTCAAAAAATGTTTCAAAATGCTGATTAGCAAGTATTTCTGTCGGTGACATTATCGCTGTTTGATACCCAGCTTTTATAACTGAGTATAACGTAGCAGCTGCTACGGCTGTTTTACCACTACCTACATCACCTTGTAACAATCTATCCATCTTAAAAGGTTCATTTAAATCTTTTACTATCTCTTTGATAACTCTACTTTGTGCACCAGTTAATTTAAATGGTAGACTATTTTTAAATTCTTCTACATAAAAATCAGCTATGCCTATGCTATATCTTGCATCCTCTATTCTACTATTAATATTTTGAAGTTGCAGCTTTAATTGATAGTTAAATAATTCATGAAACGCAAACATCTTTCTAGCTTTGTCAAATTCATCAGAATTTTTTGGATAATGTAGAGTAAACAGAATTTTTTCCAACTTCCAAATTCCCTTAAAATTTTCAGGTACTAAATCAAGAATTACATTTTCCCCATCTATCATCTTAAATGATTCTTCTACCAGTTTTATAAATTTTTTCTGAGTAATACCTTGTTTAAGATGATAAAAAACTTCTATTGTATCTCCCTTTGGCTTTTCCTCAGCACTATTAAAACTTATACTAGAAGCTGTAATAGTGTTATTAGTAGCATTATATGTTCCTTTCACTACTACATCTCTACCCTCTATTAAGTTTTTCTTTAAATAATGTTGATTAAAAAACACAATTTTAATACTTCCAGATGAAGTAGAAAGTGTAAAGAAAGACCTACTCCTCCTATTACCATAAAATTGTGTACTTACTCTTGTCTCGATTCTTCCAGTAGTAATTACTTTTTCATTATCTTTTACAGATGAAGAAAAATCAGTAGAACTAGATACTCTATAGGGAATATTATACAAAACGTCACGAATAGTATATATCTCTAGTTCGTTTAAAGTTTGTAAATATTTCTTCCCTACGCCTTTTATAGTTCCTACTGATTTTTCTAAAATATTAATCATTACCGAATAATAAACTCCTATATTTTTCTCCAGTTTTAGTAATTGCTAAACCGCCTTTAGCTGTTTCTTTTAATGTTGTAGACATTTCTAATCCTATTTTATACATTGCTTCTAATACCTCATCAGCAGGAATTCTACTTTTTATACCTGCTAAGGCTAAATCTGCCGCCATAAGAGCTGTTGAGGCCCCAGCTGCATTCCTCTTAACACAAGGGACTTCTACTAATCCAGCTACTGGGTCACATACCAAACCTAACATATTTTTTAGGGCTATAGCAAAGGCATGAGCGCTCATCTCTGCATCGCCTCCCATTGCCTCTACTATAGCTGCTGCAGCCATTGCACTAGCAGATCCTATTTCAGCTTGACATCCACCTTCTGCTCCTGAACATGAAGCATTATTAGCTACTACAAAACCAAAAGCTCCAGCTGTAAATAACATTTTCAACTGTGTTTCTTCGTCTATATTGAATTTTTCTTTTAATGCGTGAATACATCCAGGCAGAACACCCGCTGATCCTGCAGTTGGTGTTGCACAAATCAGACCAAGTGAAGCATTAACCTCATTAGTTGCTATCGCTGCTGCTACACCATTTAAAAAATCACTACCTGTAATAGATTTTCCACTGTTAATATACTCTTGTAATTTCTTAGCATCTCCTCCAGTAAGTCCAGTTTTCGAACTTACTCCTGCTAAACCTTCATCAACAGCTTGCATCATTACATTTAGATTTCTTTTCATTAATTTTTCAACCGCAGAACGTGTTACACCATTTAACTCTATTTCTTGTTCAATCATTAACTCAGAAACTGGTTTATTTTCTAATTTTGATTTTTCAACTATTTCTGCTAAACTAGTAAACATTTTTGTACCCTCTACAACCTATCTGCAAATTTTACTTCATTAATATACTCTAGTTCAGTTAATTTCTGCATATTTTCTTCATTTAATTCTTCTAGTGATTCGACAACTAATAAGTTAATTCCTTCTAAAATTGAACTAGAATATTTTTCATTAACTTTTTTATCTCCGAAGATTTCTTCTATTTTTACCGAAAGATCTTTTTTATTATTGTTATTGAATTTATAAAATATGAAATAACAAGGAAAATCTCCTGAAAGATTTACATCGAATCCAAGAAGTTCAAAAATAACCATCTTCCCTCCACCTATTGATTTTCCAATAAGATCTAAACTATATCTTCCCGCTTCAACTTCTATTTTTGCTGTGTTAGGATGAACATGTTCGATTTCACTTTCTACAAATTCAAATTCCATACCTGCTAATTTAGCATCTTCCATACTAGTTCTAATACGTTTATCTGAAGTGTTATATCCCAATAATCCTCCTATTAACGCAATGTCAGTCCCATGCCCTTTATATGTCTCTTTGAAAGAACCGTATAATGTTATTTTTACATTTTCAGGCTGCCTTCCAAAAATATATCTTGTAAAAAGACCGATACGAACTGCACCTGCCGTATGTGAACTAGATGGTCCTACCATTACCGGACCTATAATATCAAATACACTTCTGTATTTCATATTTACACCTCCAATATTGTTGGTAAAATAACAGGTTTTCTTCCTATTTCACTTTCTAAAAATTGTCCAAGTGATTCTAAAATTTGTTGTCTCACTTGGTAAACACCGCAATCTTCACTTTCTAGAACTGATAATACCGCGTCTTTAATGACTCCTTTAGCTTGTCCAAATAATTCCATCGATTCATTAACATTTACGAATCCACGGCTTATCACATCTGGATTATTCATTAGTTTTTTATTTTTAAAGTCAATTGCGATTGAAACTACAATAACACCTTCTTCAGAAAGCTCTTTTCTATCTTTAATCACAACACTACCAATATCACCAATTCCAAGACCGTCTACATAAACGTCAGAAGCTTCAAATTTCCCGGCAATTCTAGCACTATCACTTGTTAAAGCTAATACTTCACCGTTCTCCATGATGAATGAATTTTCTAAAGGAATATCACATTCAGCCGCAGTTTGAGCATGAATAACCTGCATTCTGTACTCACCGTGAATTGGCATAAAGTATTTCGGCTTAATAAGTCTGAACATTAGTTTTTGTTCTTCTTTAGAACCGTGTCCTGATGTATGAACATTATTAACACTAGATGTAATAACATTAGCACCCAATTTTGATAATAAATCTATGTTTTTATTTATTGAAAGTGTATTTCCTGGAATTGCAGAACTCGCAAAAATTACCGTATCAGTTGGCATAATCGTAATTTTTTTGTGTGTACCATTAGCTATTCTACTTAAGGCTGCAAGTTCCTCACCTTGAGTCCCTGTACATAGTATTAATAATTTATTAGGATCTACCTGGTTAAGATATTTACTATTAACAAAAGTTTCTTTAGGGGCTTTTATATACCCTAACTCCGTACCTATTTTTATAGCTTTTTCCATAGAGCGACCGAATACTACAATTTTCCTACCGTGCTCTATACAAGCTTCAACAACTTGTTTAACACGATATACGTTAGAAGCGAAAGTAGCGAATATAACTCTATGTTTTTCTTTACGAAGTATATTAGAAATGGTTTTTCCTACTTCTTTTTCACTTTGAGTAAATTCCGTTCTCTCTGAGTTAGTTGAGTCAGAAAGTAAGCATAACACACCTTCTTCTCCTATTGCTGCCATTTTATGTAAGTTTGATCCTTGTCCTACTGGTGTAAAGTCAAATTTAAAGTCTCCTGTATGAACAATATTTCCTTGAGGAGTATTAACAATAACACCAAATGAGTCTGGAATAGAGTGAGAAGTATTATGAAATGAAACCTTTAAGTATTTAAAACTCAACACTGTATCTTCATCAATAACATTTAACTCAGCTTTTGCTAATAAATTATGCTCCTCTAATTTTGATCTTATAAGACCAATCGCTAGTGGTCCTCCATAAATTGGAAGATTTACCTTTCTAAGTAGAAATGGTAAACCACCAATGTGATCTTCGTGACCATGAGTAATTATCAATGCTTTAATTTTATCAACATTTTTTTCAATATATGAATAGTCTGGAATTACATAGTCTATCCCAAGGATATTATCTCCAGGGAATTTAACTCCAGCATCGATAATAATAATCTCATCACGATACTGAACCGCATAGGTGTTTTTTCCGATTTCGCCTAGACCACCAATAGCCGCAACACCTACTTCATTTTTTTTGATGATCTTATCCATTAACTTTCTCCACTTTAAAGTCTTCAGATTGTTTTTCAAA
>NZ_CAURMG010000037.1:0-14672 GCF_963525875.1 uncultured Gemella sp.
CATTATTTAGTGATGACAAAGTAGCTTCAGCTATACTTGACAGGCTACTTCATCATGCCCATGTAGTACCTATTATAGGTAATTCTTATCGACTAAAAAATCATATTAGTTTTGAATAATTGTACATTTTTATTTTGTCACTTTTGTACATTTTTATTTTGACATTTACATCGACAAAATCGATTTCTCCGAAATCACGATTTTTGAGTCACTCCCATTGTGAAGTTTAAAATAAATGTAATTAATTTGCTTAAAACTTGATATATTATAGTTAAATTACGGGAAATTTTCTTGTTTTTGTGGTATTATAAAGGGTAGATTAAATTTAGAAAGAGGAGGAATTTCTGTGAATCTTGAATACCCATATAGTTATCAAAATGTAGAAGATATGGCGAGTAAATATTTATCAGATGAGCAAATTGAAATTATAAGAAAAGCTTACGAATTTGCCAAAGTTGCTCATGAAGGACAATTTAGAAAATCAGGGGAACCATATATATTACACCCAGTTCAAGTTGCAGGAATTTTAACTGAACTTAAATTAGATTATGCAACAATTTGTGCTGGTTTTCTGCACGATGTTGTAGAAGATACTAAGTACACATTTGATGATATAAAAGAAGCATTTGGAGAAGATATAGCGATAATAGTAGACGGTGTTACAAAATTAGAAAAAGTAAAATTCCGTTCTAAAAAACAATCACAAGCAGAAAATCATAGAAAACTTTTTGTTTCAATAGCAAAGGATTTACGAGTTATTTTTGTTAAACTTGCTGATAGGCTTCATAATATGAGAACTATGAAGTATATGAGAGAAGAGAAACAACGTGAGATTTCAAGTGAAACACTTGAAATTTATGCTCCTTTAGCACACAGATTAGGGATAAGTTCTGTTAAATGGGAATTAGAAGATACTTCACTTAGATATCTGCATCCATCTCAATATTTCTCAATTGTAGGGATGATGAAACAAAAGAGAAGTGCTAGAGAAGAGAGTATAAAAGATGCTTGTTCTAGTATTACGTCAATTTTAGCTGATAATAATATAGAAGCACAGGTAACAGGTAGACCAAAACATATTTATAGTATTTATAAAAAGATGGTTAAACAAAATAAAACGTTTGACCAAATATATGATTTACTTGCAGTACGTGTTTTAGTAGATAGTGTAGCAGATTGTTATGCTACTTTAGGTCTTGTAAATAACCTTTGGGTTCCAATTCCAGGACGAATAAAAGACTATATTGCAATGCCGAAACCTAATATGTATCAATCATTGCATACAACAGTAATTGCACCTGATGGTCAAACTTTAGAAGTTCAAATTAGAACTTATGAAATGCATGAAATTGCAGAAAAAGGGATTGCTGCTCACTGGGCATATAAAGAAGGTAAGAAAGTAAATAAAAACAATAATTTTTATGAAAAATTAAATTGGTTCCAAAAAATTGCAGAAAATGATGAAACAGAAGCAACAGCAGAAAGCTTCATGGAATCGTTGAAAGTAGATTTATTAAGTGATAAGATTTATGTATTCACTCCAAATAGTGATATTATTGAATTACCAAAAGGTTCATGTATTGTAGACTTTGCTTATGCCATTCACTCAGAAGTCGGAAATAAAATGGTTGGGGCTACTGTTAATGACAAAATAGAGCCTTTTGATTATGTACTTTCAACTGGTGAGATTTGTGATATTCGTACTAGTAAAAACTCAACAGGGCCAAAACGATCTTGGCTAGAAATAGCTACATCATCACAAACAAAATCAAAAATTAAAGCATTCTTTAAAAAGGCTGCTCGTGAAGAAAATTTAGTTAAAGGTGAAATTTTATTAAAAGATGAAATTAAAGCAAATAACTTTGATATTGATGAAGTTATGACAGAAGAGAACATCGCTGTTGCTTTAAATAAATATAAATTTGCTAATCTTGAAGAAATGTATGTTGCTATTGGATATGGTGGTATTACGGCAAATAAAGTATTTGCAAGATTAACAGAGAAAATAAGAAAAGAAAAGATGACTCAAGAGAAAATTGAGAAACTTTTCAATGCAGAAGAAAACAAAAAAATAGTAACAGAGACAGGAGTCTATGTAAAAGGAGTAGACAACATTCTTGTGAGATTATCAAAATGTTGTCAACCTATTCCAGGGGATGAGATTGTAGGGTTTATTACAAAAGGTCGTGGAGTTACAGTTCACAGAAGTAATTGTCCTAATTTAAGTGAAGAAGATAATGCAAGATTATTAGAAGTTGAGTGGGTAGAAAGTCTAAATGCGCGTAGATACAGCGTTACATTACAGTTACATGCCTTCGATAGAGACTTGCTTCTTCAAAATGTCCTTTTAACACTTAGTGAAAGCAGAGTGGAAATCAAAAAATTAAATTCTGAGTCTAAAGCTGATAAAACTTGCGTGATTACTATAGGAATTTATGTGAAAAATGTCAGTGAGTGTGACTTCATGATTAAAAAATTACGTCAAATTCCAGATGTATATAGTGTAGAAAGAATAGTTAAATAGGTGGATATATGAAAATTATATTACAAAAGGTAAAGAAAGCTAGTGTAAGTGTAGATAATAAGGTAGTGGGGAATATCGATAAAGGATACTGTCTTTTAGTTGGAGTTCATAAAGAATCAACAGAAGAAGATGCTAGATATTTAGCAAAAAAAATTGCTCAAGCTCGCTTATTCGAGGATGAAAATGATAAAATAAATCTAAGCCTTAAAGATGTTGGAGGAAGCATTTTATCGGTCTCACAATTTACATTATATGCTGATACAAAAAAAGGGAATAGACCTAGTTTTACTAGTGCAGCAGGCGCAGAAAAAGCAAACGAATTATATGAAAAATTTAATGAATATCTGAAAGAAGAGGGTGTTACAGTAGAAACTGGTATATTCCAAACTATGATGGAAGTAAATATTGTTAATGATGGACCAGTAACTATTGTTTATGAAAAATTAACAGCAGGAAATTAATATGAGAATAAAAAGAAAAAATAAAAATGGAGTATTCTTGGTCATCTCTGCATTATTGCTAATTCTAGTAATAGCTGGATTAATTAATTTTATTGGTGAAAAATTAAATCCATCAGCTAATGCTCAAAATATCATTACTATCTCTAAAGAGATAGAGTTAAGAACTGGTCCAGATGATACTTATCCAACACTGAAAAAAGTAACAGCTGGTGATAATGTAGAAATGCTGAGTAAATCAGAAACTTGGTACGAAGTAAAAACTAATGATAGCTATGTTGGTTGGATACCAGGTTGGAGTATTTTAGGAACTGGACAGAAGAGTCCTGAAGATCAAAATAAAGAAAAATTAAAATCTTATTCAATATTACTAAATCCGATTAACTCATATGAAGATAATTATGATTACAAAGGAACTTCATCGAAAACTTATAATTTAAGAGTTGCTAAGCAATTAAAAGAAATATTAGAACGAGATGGTATAAAAGTTCTTTTAACAAGAGACAATGATGATACTTATCCTTCAAAAGAAGAGATTACAAAAATTGCTGCAGAAAATTCAGTAGAAATGTTGATGGACATAGATACTTTTAATGATAATAATAAAGATATATTTGGAGTAAAAGTGTATTATGGTACTCAAGGATCATCTATTATAGCAAGAAGTATTGAAAGAAATCTTACAGAACACTATATTTCTAAGATTTCTTCATCAGAAAAACAGGTTACTTTCGCACAATTAAGTGACAAGCTTCCTCAAGTTAAACTGATTTCAGGGAATATTGGAAATAAAATAGATGTAGATTTATTAAATAATGAAATAGCAAATAAGCAGTTTATTGAAGCATTAAGAGATGGTGTTGAGGGATATTTATATTATTTAATTAATATCGATAATTATAATGCGAAAAGAAAAGAACAATTACTTAACCTACCTCAAAAAGGTCTTGCCGTTCCTATGTATTATATGAAGCAAGATGCATACAAAAATATTGCATATGGATTAGATAGTAAGCAAACAATAGAGGATAATGGAGATGCTATTATATCATTAGCAATGATTGCTAAGTATGTAGGTAAAGATGAGGCCACTGTAGAAAATCTTGCTTCATGGGCAGGGAATAAGTATTACATAAGAAATCAAGGAACACAACCTACAATTATTACTGCATTCGCAGAAAAATACAATCTTAAAGTTGAGAGAATCGAAACTGATAAGCTAGTAGAAAACTTGGAAAATGCCTTGAAAGACAATAAACCTATATTAGTAAGATTGAAATCTGGGGTATTTGGTAATAGAGTAACATACAAAGTTATTCGTGGTTATGAAGATGATAAATTCTATATCAACGATCCAAATGATGACGATGTTAAACTTACGAGTTACAATGGCTTCACAGAAAATGATATTAAAAATAACTTAGCTCAAGCATGGGTATTTAGTAAATAGAATAAAAGATAAAATGAGAAACTTAACAAAATCAACTATTTAATGGTTTTGTTAGGTTTCTTTATTTTTTATGCTTTATAATAAATCTGCGGTATTGAAAAAATTCAAATTATCTATTGACTTAAAGATTAAAATTCAATATAATAGTTAATGTAGTTAACTAATTAGTTAATGTTGTGAACTAATTCATAAAATTAAAGGAGGTAAAAAATGATCGTAGATGAAATTTCATATCATAAAGCAATGGATATGATGGAAGAATTTAGGTTGATAATGAAAAGATTTCATAAGAAAAGTGATGCTCCATATAGAAAACCTGAATTTCAAGCGATGTTATTTTTATCTTGTAAAGAAAAAATTACGATGCAGGAATTAGGTGAAGAACTACATGTGACAAAACCTAGAGTTACAGCACTTGTAAGTGAATTACTAGAAAAAGATTTTGTTGTTCAAAGTACAGATGAGAAAGATAAAAGAAAAAAATATCTTAGTTTATCTGAAAAAGGAGTCGAATGTATAGAATCACATAGAAAAGCTTATGAAGAATGGTTCCAATCTATTTGGAATAAATTTGATATAAGGGAAAAAGAAGCATTTGATATATTATTATCTCGAGTAAATGAGATTTTTAGAGAAGAATTATCTGATAAGGAGGAAAATAATGAAACTGATTAAATATTTAAAAGGTTTCTTGGTACCTATGATATTTTTAGTTGCGATACTAGGAGTTCGTGTTGTTGCAGAGCTAGCACTTCCAACATATACAAGTAATATAGTCGATAAAGGTATCCAACAAAGTGGGATCCAAGATGCTGTACCTGAGAAAATTAGTCAAAAATCATTTAGAGAATTGCAATTATTTATGACTGATGATGAAATTAAAAAAGTTTCATCTAAATATACAAAAGATGGTGATGTTTATAAACTTGATAGCGTTAATGAGCAACAACGGAGTGAATTAAATGATATATTAAAAAATACTATGACTGTAGTATCTGGGGTAAAATCTGAGAATTTAGACTTAGAAAAAGTAGGAGAAGGTGTTAAATTAGGCTTAGTAAAAAAAGAAAGTTTAATTGAACAAAAATACAAATCAATCAATGATTTAGGAAACTCAGCTGATATGATTACAAAACAAGCTGGTATTCGCTATGTAAAAGAAGAATATAGAAATAATGTAGGAATTGATACTAATGAAATAAGAAAAAATTATCTAAAAGAAGTAGGAATCATGATGGTAATCGTGACATTTATTTCAGGTATTGGTAGTATTATTTCAAACTTTATTGCTAGTAGAATTTCTTCGAAAATAGCTTATAATTTACGTGAACAACTTTATAATAAAGTTCTATCATTTTCAAAACAAGATATTGATAAATTTTCCACAGCTTCATTAATCACCAGAAGTACAAATGATATTCAACAAATTCAAAATGCTTTAAATATGATGTTATTTATCGCAATCTATGCGCCGATGATGGCAGTATACGGTGTTTATAAAGTTACACAAACTGATACTGGAATGACTTGGATAATCGCATTAGGTGTAGGTATCCTAGGTTTAACATTAGGTGTAATATCATTTTTAGTAATGCCTAAATTTAAAATAATGCAAAAACTTATAGATAAAGTAAATCTAGTAACTCGCGAAGCGCTGACTGGTATTTCTGTAATTCGTGTTTTTGGTCGTGAAAAATATGAAGAAGAAAGATTCGATAAAGAAAATACAGTTTTAAAAAATGAACAACTTTTTATCAATAGAACATTGTCAGCGCTTATGCCGATGATTATGTTAATAATGAATGGAATTGCATTATTAATAATCTGGGTTGGTGGAAAAAATATAGATGCTGGTAGTATTCAAGTTGGAGATATGATGGCATTTATTACATATACAATGCAAATAGTAATGTCATTCTTATTCTTTACATTCTTAATGATGCAATTACCACGTGCTGAAGTTGCAGCCGGTCGTATAAATGAAGTACTGGCTACCGAGGTAACTGTGGTAGATAGTGAGAATGTTGATGATAGTAAACTTCAAGATGTAGTAGGTAAGCTTAAATTTGATAATGTTAGCTTTACGTTCGATGGGGCTGATAGTCCAGTACTTAGTAACATTAGTTTTGAAGCTGAAGCAGGAAAAACTACTGCAATTATAGGAGGTACAGGTAGTGGTAAATCTACATTGCTTCACTTAATTCCAAGATATTTCGATGCTACTGAAGGTGAAATCTCAATTGATGGAGTTAATATTCGAGATATAAGTTTAAGTAAACTTAGAGATATTTTAGGATTTGTTCCTCAAAAAGGAGTTTTATTCAGTGGTAATATTGAATCAAATATTAAATTTGCAGATGAAAATATTACTGATGAACAAATGAAAAAAGCTGCTGAAATTGCTCAAGCAATAGAATTTATTAATGAAAAAGAAGATAAATTTAATAGCGAGATTTCACAAGGAGGATCTAACGTTTCTGGAGGACAAAAACAACGTCTTTCAATCGCTCGTGCCTTGGCAAAAAATCCTAAGATACTACTTTTTGATGATAGTTTTTCAGCCCTAGATTACAAAACAGATGTTAAATTAAGAAAAACTTTAAGAGAAGAAATGGCGGGAGTGACTACTATTATAGTTGCTCAGCGTATAGCAACAATTTTAAATGCTGATAAGATTATCGTAATGAATGAAGGTAAGATAGTAGGAGTTGGAAAACACCAAGAACTTCTAGAAACTTGCCCAACGTATTTAGAAATTGCAGAAAGTCAACTTAGTGAAGAAGAATTACAAAAAGGAGGTAAACATCATGGATAGAGAAACAAAAATTGAAAAAGCAAATAATTTTTCTGGAACGCTAAAAAGAATTATCAAATTGATGTTTACACAGTATAAACTCTCAAGTATATTGATAGTATTCTTTGCCTTAGTTAGTACAGTATTTGGTATAGTGGGTCCTAAGATTATGGGACAAGCAACTACAGAATTATTCGAAGGGTTAGTAGCCAAAATTAGTAATGAAGGTAGTATAAATTTTGAAAAAATAGCGGGAATTTTACTTACAGTATTAGGCTTATATATACTATCATCACTGTTTATGTTTATTCAGGGATGGTTGATGAGTAATATTTCTCAAAAAATGACATATGATATTCGTAAAGAAATTAGTAAAAAAATAAATACATTACCTGTTGGATATTTTGAACAACGTACAGTAGGTGAAACTTTATCACGTGTAACAAATGACGTGGACACATTAGGTCAATCACTTAACCAAAGTTTTACTCAGATAATTTCCAATACTGCAATGGTATTAGGGGTATTAGTAATGATGTTTACAATAAGTCCCGTAATGACACTAATAGCGTTAGCTTTAATTCCAGTTTCAGGAATATTACTAGGAGCTATAACAAAATGGAGTCAAAAATATTTTAAAAGTCAACAAGATATGCTTTCAGATGTAAATGGTCAAGTAGAAGAGAGTTTCTCAGGTCAAAATATTATTTCAGCATTTAACTACAAAGAAAAAAGTGTTAAAGAATTCAATGATAAAAATAAACAATTATATACATCATCATGGAAAGCGAACTTCTTCTCAGGATTAATGTTTCCAGTGATTAACTTTGTAGGAAACCTTGGTTATGTAGGTATTGTATTTTCAGGCGGATTATTAGTTTCTAAAGGAACTATTGGTGTAGGGGATATACAAGCGTTTATCCAATATATAAGAAACTTTACTCAACCAATAGGTCAAATAGCTCAGTCTATGTCAGAAATTCAAAAAATGGCTGCTGCTGGTGAAAGAGTATTTGAGTTCTTGGATGCTAAAGATGAAGAAGATGCAGAAGTTCTTGAAACAGTTACAAGTAAAGAGGGTAATGTGGTATTCGATAAAGTAAAATTTGGATATGTAGAAGATCAAATAATTATTAAAAACTTTACTAGTGATGTTAAAAAAGGAGAGATGGTTGCTATTGTTGGACCAACAGGTGCGGGTAAAACAACGATGATTAAACTTCTTATGAGATTCTATGATATCAATGGAGGAAGTATCTATATTGATGGAAAAGATATTTCAAAACTAGATAGATCTGAACTTCGTTCTTACTTCACAATGGTTCTACAAGACACTTGGTTATTTAAAGGAACAATAATGGAGAATCTTCGTTATGGTCGTTTAGATGCTACAGATGAAGAAGTGATAGAAGCGGCTAAAGCAGCTCATATTCACCACTTTATTAAAACATTACCAGGTGGCTACAATATGGAATTAAATGAAGATGCTTCAAATATCTCTCAAGGACAAAAACAATTATTAACAATAGCTCGTGCAATACTTGCTGATAAACCAATATTAATTCTTGATGAGGCAACTTCAAGTGTAGATACACGTACAGAAGTATTAATTCAAAAAGCAATGAATAAACTTATGGAAGGACGTACCACATTCGTTATCGCTCACCGATTATCAACAATTAGAAATGCAGATAAAATATTAGTATTAAAAGATGGAGATATTATTGAACAAGGTAACCACGATGAATTATTAGAACAAAAAGGCTTCTATTCAGAATTATATCAAAGTCAATTTGCAGAATAAAACTAAAAGACATTTAGAGATTTATCTCTAGATGTCTTTAGTTTTATTTCTTTGACAATATAGAGTGTATAAAGTATAATTATCTCATATTCGAGATAATTGTAAGATGGAAAGGTGTATAATAAAAGTAGGAGAATCTTTATGAATAATGAGTTTAAAGCTATTATTGGAATCATGAGAGCAAGTAATTTATTAGTTGGTGATTTAAAAAAAACTTTAAAAAACTATCCAGTAAATGCCACTGAATTTTCTGTTATGGAATTTTTATATAGTAAAGGTGAGAAAAGTATTCAAGAAATACGTGATAGAATATTACTTGCTAGTGGGAGTGCAACATATGTTGTTGATAACCTTGAAAAAAAGGGATATGTTAATAGAAAGATTAGCCAAAAGGATAAAAGAGTAACTTACATTAAGTTAACTAAAGTAGGTGAAGATTTAATGGATGATATTTTCCCTATCCATAAAATTAATACTAAAAAAATTTTCGATGATTTAACTGAAGAAGAATTAGATACATTGAAAGAAATATTAAAAAAAATAAATTAGAGGCTTATGCCTTTTTTAATAAATAAATATCTTGAAATTGAGATAATATAATAGGAGGATAAAAAAATGATAGAGCTAGGAATTAGCACATTTGGAGAAACAACTGAAATTGAAGGGACTGGAATTACACCAGCACACGATGAACGTATTAGAGATATGATAGAGGAGATGAAACTAGCTGATGAAGTTGGTTTAGACATTTACGCTATTGGAGAACATCATAGAGAAGATTTTGCAGTATCAGCACCTGAGATATTGCTTGCAGCTGGAGCAGCTGTTACTAAGAATATAAAATTAAGCTCTGCGGTTACAGTATTATCTTCATCGGATCCTGTTAGAGTGTATCAACAGTATGCAACGATTGATGCAATATCAAATGGGCGTAGTGAAGTAATGGTAGGACGTGGGTCATTTACTGAATCTTTTCCATTATTTGGTTATGATTTAGCAGATTATGAAGAACTATTTGATGAAAAATTAGAGATGCTTGAACTAATTAAAGCAAATGAAAAGCTTACTTGGAAAGGGAAACATACACAAACAGTAAATAATAAAGGTGTTTATCCAAGAGCGATCCAAGAAGATTTCCCTATTTGGGTAGCAACAGGTGGGAATACAGAATCTACTATTAAGATAGCACAAAAAGGATTGCCAATAGTATATGCAATAATTGGAGGACAATATAAAGCTTTCAAAGGTTTAATTGATTATTATAGAGCTATAGGACGTAATGCAGGGTATAGTGAAGATAAATTGAAAGTCGCATCTCATTCATGGGGATTTGTTGCTGATACAGATGAAGAAGCAATTAAAAAATATTTCCATCCTACAAAACAAGTAGTAGATGCAATCTCAAAAGATAGACCATTTTGGAGACCACTTACTTTTGAACAATATCTAAATAGTGTTGGACCGGATGGATCAATGTTAGTAGGTAGTCCAGAAACAGTTGCCAATAAGCTTATAGACATGATCGAAACTCTTGGTTTAGATAGATTTATGTTACATTTACCACTTGGTTCAATGCCACATGAAGATATAATGAAAGCTATAAGGTTATTTGGCCTAGAAGTAGCCCCACGAGTTCGAGAATATTTTCAAGATAAAAAATAAAATTTAAACATCAAATAAATCTATTTTTTCTAAAAAAAGTAATCTCTATGTTATAATGAATAGATAATAAACATATGGAGTGAAACGATGATATTAGATAAGTATAAATATTTATTATTTGATTTAGATGATACCTTATTAGATTTTGGAAAGGCTCAAGTGTTAGCTTTTAAAAAATTATTAGAAGATGAGAATATTGAATATAATGACGAGATATTCGAAAAATATGAAACTATAAACAAATCTTTATGGAGAAGTTTCGAACGTGGAGAAATATCGAATAAAGAAGTTACAAGTGAAAGATTTATAAGATTTTTTGCATTGTTTGATAGGAAAGTCGATGGTTGTGAAGTAGATAATAGATATAGAGTTTATCTTGCCGAGGGAAATCAACTTTTTGAGGGGATAATTGAAATGTTAGATAAACTAACAACAACCCACAAATTATATGTGGCTTCTAATGGTATTGGTGTCACTCAGCATACAAGATTAAAAAATAATAATCTTAATAAATATTTTGAGAAGATTTTTATTTCCGAGGAAATAGGAGGTAAGAAGCCAGATAGAGAGTTTTTTGATATTATTTTCAAAGAAATCGGTGTTGAAAATAAGTCTGAAGTTTTAATGATAGGTGATACTCTAACTTCAGATATATTAGGTGCTAATAATGTAGGGATTGATAGTTGCTTAGTAGATATTCATAAAATTTCTAATCAAGAAATTGTACCTACGTATAAAATTGAGAAAACGATAGATTTATTGGAAATATAAAAATGTCTAATTTGATATATTATCAAATTAGACATTATTTTTATAGACTATGATCGTTGTATTTAATATTCTCTAATGCGATGAAGCAGTGTTCAATATCATATTCTTCTTTAAGAAATATTTTCACATTTTCTACTATTTTGTAATCTTTAGCAGTATTATACTCATTTAAAAGAATATGCATTGCAGCGTTAATTTCATTTGTATCAGTATGCCAGATATGGAATTCATGAATATCTGTGATTCCCTCTATTTCTTTAATTTTATTGTAAATTTCTTCAGTATCTAGAGTTGTGGCTTCCATTAAAATAACAAATGATGATTTAGTAATTTTATAACCACCTTTGAAAAGAATTATACTTATGATAATGCTCATAATAACATCAACGATTTGATAGTTTGTAAAGTAAATAATAGTTGATGAAATTATGATTCCGATTGAACTTATTAAATCTCCAAGGAAATGCCATAGGGCACTTTGAATATTAAGATTGTCTTCTTCTTTTAAACTTTTTGTTAAAATGATAGTAACAACAATATTAAAAATTAATCCGATAGTTGATATTATAAGCATTGATTTGAAATCAATATCTTTAGGATTGAAGAATCTCATGAATCCTTCAAATATTAAATAAATCGAAATACCAACTAGCATAAGGCCATTGATAAAGGCTGCTAGTACTTCTAATCTGACAAAACCAAAAGTATATTTTTTATTTGGTTTTTTTGAACTGAATAGTAAAGCAATTAGACTGAACCCTAATGCAATAACATCAGAGAACATATGGAAAGAATCTCCTAAAAGTGCTAATGAATTTGATAAAAGCCCTCCAATATATTCTAATAATGCAAAACTTATTGTTAAAATTAATGTTGTATAAAGTACTTTCTTTGAATATGATTGAATCTTGTAATGTTTTTTATGATGAAAATTTGTTTGTATCATTTTATTCTCCTTTTTTAGAATAATGATATTATAAATCATTTTAGTTAACATTACAAAAATACTGCATTGATAACAATTATTAGTACTTTTATCATTAGGTTCTATTGCTTTTTTTATATTAGTTTGATAAAATTAAGAAGAATTTAAAAGGATAAAGGTGGAGAAAATTATGCGTATTTTATGTGTTGGGGATAGTAATACTTGGGGATATGTTCCAGGAGAAGATGGTGTTAGAACAGATAAACGTTGGCCTAAATTATTAGCAGAGTTACGTACTAATGATACAATTATTGAGGAAGCTCTTTGCGGAAGAACTGTAACTGCAAAAGATACAATAGTTCCTGTAAGATGTGGTATAGATACCCTGCCAATTTTAATGTTGAGTCATGTACCTGTTGATTTAGTAATAATAATGTTAGGGACAAATGATCTGAAAAAACAATTTAATCCAAGTGCCAAGCATATTGCTAGAGGAATTGAAGAATATATTAAATATATAAGAAATCCACATTTGATCGCAGGATATAAAATTCCGAAGATTCTTGTTGTATCTCCAGTTCCTTTACGTGATGAAATAGTGGAAAGACAGAGTCTATTTGGAGAATTTGATGAGAATAGTTTAAAACAATCGAAATTTTTAGCTCAAACATTTAAAGAAGTTAGTGATAAATATGAAGTCGACTTTTTAAATGCTGGGCGTGTGGCAGAAACTTCATTAATTGACTGCATTCACTTAGATGATAAAAACCATGAAAAATTAGCGAAGTATATTGCTAGCAAAGTTGCGGAAGTATTAGATTACGAAGAAGCAAGATAAAATAACGATAGTAAGCTCATAATATAGAGAGCTTACTATCGTTTTAATTTTTGATATTGCTTGAAACTTTTTGTATTTATAAGAAAGCATATTCCACATAGTAGAATATATTTGAAGTCAAATCCTGAAATAACAAATAGATTCGTAAATATTAAATTCAATATAACAAAATAAATACCAACTATATAAGTATTACCGGATTGTTTAGTTAAAGATCTATCGATTGTTTTAAAAATTTTATAATAGATAATTAGTAAAATGATAAAAATAATACTAATTAACCAATATCTATTAGTAGGAATGTTAAGTTTAAAATCACTTAATGCCAAAGAAAAAGCAATAAAGTTAGTCATAATAAATAAATGGCTAGTTAAATGATTAAAATCAATATCTCTTACATGAATACTTCTAGATATGAAACTAGGGAATAGTTGACTTACAGTAAAGGTAAGAAGTATAAACCAGTAACTATAATCTATAAATATTAAACCTAATAATAAAGAAAGTGTACGACCCGTGTGAATATAACAAAAGGGTTCTGTTAGTTTTTTTATCATAAGATTCTTTTTATCAGTTAGAACGTACTCAGTTATGTGTTGAATACTCAAGATTACTGCTAATAGGACTAGTGTGGCTAGTATTCTTTTGATATCTAATGGATTTTTTATAAGTAAATTTAGAATAATAATTATTTGTAATGTTAAAAAGAAATAATTTAGAAAACTACCTTTTCCATATCTGTTTAAATGAACCACTTCTAATAACCAACTATTAAAGAAAATAATAAATAAAAGGATAAAATTAAAAAAGTTATATAGTGATTTCTCGAAAAATAGATACTTTAATGAGAATGTACATATTAATAAAGATAATAAAACTGTATAAAAAATAACTAGTATGTTTTCTTTTTTTAAAATATAGTTTATCACATTATTTCCTCCGTATTATTATTTTTTAACTTAGTTCGGTTTTTAAAAAAATATTGAAGTTATCCGTAGTAAGATACTAGGGGGATAACTCCAACCTTCTAAATAAAAAGATAGAAGTTACAATGATATTTTATCAAAAAAATATTTTAATATCAATTAAATGAAGGTAGATAGTATAGCTTGAATGGAAGTGACTGAAAAAATGCGATTTTAGAGAACTTAATTTTCTCCAATAACTTTAATAAGGTTAATTAAATATATAAATAGCTTTTATAAAATGAATTTAAATATTAATAAATCACTGTGTTTATGAGTTTTCATATAAATTTTAAAAAATCTAGAATTTTTTTGTTAGTTTCTTTTATTAGAGTTGAAAAATTAATAAAATTCTTCGTAAGATTTAACAAAATCATTGAAAATATGTTATAATAAAGAGTATCTGATTAAAAATACTAGATTATGCTAGAAAGGAATTTAACATGACAGAAGAAATTAAAGTAGATGTGCAAGATTTAAA
>NZ_CAURMG010000038.1:0-14427 GCF_963525875.1 uncultured Gemella sp.
ACGAAGAGACGACGAAATATTTAGATATAGCGTATGCAACAGCAACTTAGTTTTTTAGGAAGAATGACGATAAAAACTTTAGTTGCCACTGCTGGGGTAGATCTTAATATTTCTAGGAACGCAGTGACGACAAGATACTTACAGTGGCTACTAGCAAAATATTTCGTCATTTCATTCCTTATATTTTGAGTAGCTGTTGTCTAAGTTACTCGATAAGGTTTCTTATCATCTTTTTGATTCAAGAAACCTAACGATTAACTCATAGCTACAGCGTATGCACCAGCAACTTAGTTTTTAAGGAAGAATGACGTGAAAAACTTTAGTTGCCACTTCTGGGGTGTACTTTACTATTTCTAGGAACGAAGAGACGACGAAATAGTTAGATAAGTAAAAGTGTAATATTTCACAAAATTTGTTAAGTCGCTCCCACAGCGTATGCAACAGCAATTGAAGATTTTCAAGAATGAAATATACCCTTCAAAATCATTATCACCTCTCTAAAGGCTCATTATGTCTTCTTTTAAGGTTTACATAAACTTGATTAAGTATAATAAACTACAAGAAGTATAATATATTTGAGCATAGGTATAAAACTTTTATAGTATTTTCTATAAAAATAAATTAAAGAAAAAAGCGAGGAATTTTTTATATGTGTGGAATTGTAGGATTTGTTGGAGAAGCAAATGGAGTTAAATTTTTAATCGATGGACTTAGCAGCCTTGAGTATCGTGGATACGACTCAGCTGGTATTGCTGGTGTCGTTAATGGAGAAGCTAGCGTTACTAAGTCTGTAGGTCGTATTAAAAATTTAGAAGCCCTAATACCTGAAGGACTTCACCTAGAATTAGGTATTGGTCATACACGTTGGGCTACTCACGGTGGAGTTAACACAACTAACTCTCACCCTCACCAAAGCTTCAACAAACGTTTTATTTTAGTTCACAATGGAGTTATCGAAAACTTCCAAGAACTTAAAGAAAGATTTTTCAAAGGTGTAGAGCTTGTTTCTGAAACTGATACTGAAGTTATCGTTCAGTTAGTACAAATTTATAGTGATCGCGGTCTTGACACTAAAGAAGCCTTCAAAAAAGCTGTATCTAAACTTCAAGGTTCTTATGCCCTTTGTTTAATCGATACAGAAGATAAAGATACATTATATGTAGCAAAAAATAAAAGTCCACTTCTTATCGGACTAGGAGAAGAAAACAAAAACTATGTCGGTAGTGATGCTTTAGCAATGATTAAGTACACTAACAACTTCTTAGAAATCAATGACGGTGAGTTTGTTATTGTAAAAAAAGATAGCGTAACTATCGAAGATAAAGAAGATAATGTTATAGAGCGTGAAAGTTTCTCAACTAATTTAAACGCTGGAGAAATCGATAAAGGTATCCACGAACATTACATGATTAAAGAAATACACGAACAAGTAGGAGCTATGCGTAATATCATCTCTCACTACTTCGATGGACATGATATTAATATTGATAGCGAAATTATTAACAACGTAAAAGATGCTGATAGATTATATATTATCGGATGCGGTACTAGTTATAATGCTGGTTTAGTAGGAAGAAACTATTTTGAAAAATGGGCTGGTATTCCTACAGAAGTACACTTAGCATCAGAATTTGCTTATAACGTACCATTATTATCTAAAAAACCAATGTTCATCTTTCTTTCTCAATCAGGAGAAACAGCCGATCTTCGTGCAGTACTTACAAAATTACGCAGTGTAAATGAAGATTATAAATTCTTAGTACTTACTAACGTTGATGCTTCAACCCTATCTCGTGAATGTGATTATACATTATTACTTCACGCAGGTGTTGAGATTGCCGTTGCATCTACTAAGGCATATACTGCACAAATCGCAACATTAAGTATACTAGCATATGAGGTTGCTAAGCAAATTGCTAAACAACCAAAATTTGATATCGAACAAGAATTATCAGTAATTACTTCAGCAATAGAATCAATTTTAGATGATGCAAAAACTATAAAAAACTTAGCTAAAAACTTATTCACAGAACGTAATGCATTCTATATCGGACGTGGAATCGACTACTACAGTGCATGCGAAGCAGCCTTAAAACTTAAAGAGGTTTCTTACATTCAAACAGAAGGATTTGCCGGAGGAGAATTAAAACACGGTACAATCGCCCTTATCGAAGAAAGAACACCAGTAGTAGCTCTTATTACAAGCGCTAAATTAGATTTAAACACACGTAGTAACGTAAGCGAAGTGGCTAGCCGTGGTGCTAATACTCTAATCATTACATTAGAAAAATTAGCTCGTAAAGGCGACTACGCAATTCCAAACGTAAATGAAGATCTTGCTCCAATCGCAAGTATCGTAGTTACACAATTATTTGCATACTACGCAGCTTACACCAAAGGACTAGATGTGGATAAACCACGTAACTTAGCTAAATCAGTAACAGTAGAATAATAAAGCAATGTATAATTAAAACGGGAGCCTCAGTAAAATCGATAAAAAACGATTTTTGAGTCACTTCCGTTTTTATCTATGTTTTAAGTTTTTTTAAAACTTTTCTCTTTACAACTAGTTTACTTCAGTTTATAATAAACCTATAATAAATAAATTATTTATCTTCGGGGCAGGGTGAAATTCCCGACCGGCGGTTAAAGTCCGCGAGCGCAAGCTGATTTGGTGAAATTCCAAAACCGACAGTACAGTCTGGATGATAGAAGATATAGAATTAATAAACTTGCACATATAACCTTACTGCATATGTATATTTATCGTACAATGTATTGTGCAACGCTTATTTTTCATACCTTTCAGTCCCGCTTTAAATTTTTTAAAGTGGTATTTTTTATTTCTAATGAGTTTTAAATCATACCCTTTCAAAAATAATATTGCTGTTATTTTTTTGCCTATGAAGATAGGAAAGAGGATTTAATATGTACAAAAAAAATGTTCATTCACTTGTTTTAAGTGGAATGCTTGCAGTTATTGCTCTACTTCTATCTTTTTTTAGTTTTGCTGTGCCATTCTTGCCACCATTTCTAAAATTTGATTTCACATTTATACCGTTATTCATGGCGTTATTGTTATTAGGATATAAAGATGCACTTTTAGTGTCGTTCTTAAAAAACTTTCTACATTTCGCCTTGTTGTCGCATGAACCAATCGGTTCAATTGCTAATATCGTTGTAGAATTTACTTTTATTAGCATTATCGTATTATTCTACAAAAAAGGTACTACAAAAACTATTATTGGCGGTGTTTTAGGGACTTTAGTTATAACATTATTCATGTCTCTACTTAACTACTTCGTATTACTTCCAGCATACGGATATATTATGAATTTAGCCGATATTGTAACTAATGTGAAAACTATTGTAGCTGTTGGTATCATTCCATTCAACCTACTAAAAGGTGTTTTAGTAACTATTTTATTCTTCGTTACTAAAAGTGTTTATAAATCTATACCAGCTAGCATTCGAAGCCGTTTCGCATAATATTATAAAACCAATTAAATTAACCATGAAAAATCATCCATTACATTCACCTTACTGTAATGGATGATTCCTTTTTTATAAATTTCCTAAGAAATACTTAACATACTTATCCCAAAAAAATCCAAGTTAAGGGGGCAGAAAAATGAAAAAAATCATTTTCTGCCCCCTTAACTGCTATTTTTAAAACTTGTTATTACTTTTTATATACTCTAATAAATTTACATGTCTTATACCATTGTTTTGTTGGAGCAAATAATCGGTAGTCATTAGATATCTTGGATAATTATCTTTTATCATTTCTAATGGCTTAAATTCTCGAGCTGCCGTTTCTAAACTTTCATTTATAGTATACGCAACTTGAATATATGAATAATTCATATCTGAATCACGTAAGATAAAATCGCATTCTAACTTTCCTATTCTTCCAACACTAACACTATACCCATTACTTCTAGCATATACATACACAATATTCTCCAGAGCTGGACCATAATTAATTCTATTGTCCGTATTCATAGCGAAATAAAATGCTGTATCAGCCAAATAATATTTCTTTTCTCCTGCTAAAGAACGCTTAGACTTCATATCAAACCTATCACATTGATATAAAATTTTTGACTTCACTAATTCATCTATATATCTACTAATAGTTTCTCTCTTTATTATCAATCCATTTCCTTGTAAAGCTCTATGTATACTTGATACACTCAAAGTTGCTCCATAATTATTTATTACAAAATCTCTAACTACATTAAAAGCCTCAACATTTCTAACCTTTACCCTTTGTTTTATATCTTTTTCAAATATTTCTCTAACAATAGATGACACATACATTCTCTTATCTGCAATTTCATTTATAAAAATACTTCTTGGAAAACCTCCATCATGAATATAATTATTCAGCTCATATTGCAAATTATCATTAACAACTTTATTATAGAATCTTTTCATCTCCATATATTCAAAAAAATTTAACGGAAACATTTCTATCTCTATATACCTTCCAGTTAACTTAGTTACTAATTCTCCACTTAATAAATATGAGTTAGAACCAGTAATAAAAATAGAATAGTGTCCTTCTGTTCTATATGCATTAATTATTTCTTCAAAATTTTCAACATTTTGGATCTCATCTATAAATATATATTTTAAATTTTGAGTTACCGATAAATCATCAATTACTTCTTCCAATTTATCTGCATCTTTTACCTTTCTATACTTCTTACTATCTAAATCAATAAAAATTATATCTTCTTCTTGTACTCCTCTTTCTAAAAGTTCTAATCTGACAACCTCTAACAAAGAAGATTTCCCACAACGCCTAACACCTGTAATTACTTTTATTATATCTGAACTATCATAAAAATTCCTTATTCTTTTCAAATACAACTCTCTTCTATATAATTCCATTTCAATACCCCTAATAAAATGTTTTCTAAATAAATTTTAACATACTTATCCCAAAAAATCCAAGTTAAGGGGGCAGAAAAATGAAAAAAATAATTTTCTGCCCCCTTAACTGCTATTTTTTTAATAATTCATCTAGTTTTTCTGAATGTGCCACTTCTTCAATATTAATATCTTTTTCATTAAGCACTGTATCAATATTAAGTTTTTCATCATTATTGACAATTAATCTCGCATAGATTTTCTCTCCCACATTCCTAATGCTTTCATAGTCAATTTTATAATCATTAATTTTTGCCTTTGCAGTAAAAGCCAATTTATCCTTTTCTAAAATTAATTTCTCATAAAAACCTCGTGCATCCGCTGTTTTTACGATTCTTACTATTTCTTTATATTTAGGGTTATTTTTCATATAAATAACACCACCTATAGCTGCAAGAAATGTTACCGCTCCTAATATTCTTTTCCTCAATTTATACTTCCTCCTTATTCTATATTTTTCTATCAGAGTCTTTTAAACTCTCTCATTAGCAAACTTTTTAGTTATCTTTTATATTATACCTTTTCAGCTGTTTTTGCAATAGTATTTTATAAATTTCACATAATTTTATAGTAAAATTAATTTTTAATGTATTAATTACCAATACATCTTTCATACTATAACAACACATAAACTATAATATTAACTATATAACATTTATAATCGATAATAGTTATCTGTTATAATATTCTAATACGTGTGTTTTAATACAAAACATGATATAATCGTATATACTACACTATATAGAGAGGTTAAAAAATGAAAAAAGCTATTTTAGTTATGACATACGGGACACCTGAAGAATATTCATTCGAAGGAGTAGCTAACTTTTTCACCAATATTAGAAGGGGAAAAAGACCTGATGATGAAGAAATTAATACACTTTTAGAAAATTACCTTCGTATCGAAGGTTCTCCACTTCAAGAAATAACTCTTAAAGAAGTTGAGCTTCTAAAACAAGCTGTTCAAAATAACTATCAAGTATATTTCGCTAACAAATTCTCAAATCCTTATATTCCTGATATAATTTCAAATATGGAAAATGATGGTATCGAAGAATGCATATGCTTGATACTAGAACCACACTACTCATTCTATTCTATTATGGGATATGAAAAATTCATTAAGAGTAATAAAATCAAATTCAACATAATCAAATCTTGGTATAAAGAAGAAAAACTTATTGAGTTTTGGGCTGATGAAATTAAAAAAATTATTGAGGAAAAAGTAAAAAACGATAGTTTTAAAGTTATTTTTTCTGCTCATAGCGTTCCTGAAATCGCACTAAAATACAACGATCCATATGTTGACCAGATTTTTGATATGACTAAACTTATTGTTGAAAAACTAGGTTTAAACGAAGCTAATTATACAAATACTTGGCAAAGTGAAAGTGATATAGGTATGCCTTGGATTAAACCTGATGTTCTTGAATATTTAAAAGAACAAACAAATCATCCAAATCACTATATATTTGTACCTATAAGTTTTATCAGCGAACATATTGAAGTACTTTTTGATAATGATATTGAATGTCGTGAACTTTGCGAGGAATTTGGGGTTACTTATCATCGTCCTCCTATGCCAAACGACGATCCACGTTTAATTGAAGCTTTAGTATCAGCAATAGAAGTTAATAAAAATAATTCTTTTACTTATCACAATCCTGAGGAAACAACATTTAACGAAATGGATAAATCTAAAGCAGAAATGCCTGATTTTGTTAAAAAAATGTTAGAAAACAAAAAAGATGGTGATAAACCCGAAATGCCTGACTTTGTTAAAAAAATGTTGGCTAATAAAAAAGATGGTGAAAAAATTGAAATGCCTGATTTTGTTAAGGAAATGTTAGCTAATCGAAATAATGGAGATAAACCTAAGTTATCTAGTTTAATCAAGAAAACACTATCTCACAAAAATACTACTATTAAATTAAAAGTTCTCAAGTTTATAAAAAAAATAATAAATAAATAGTAGTATCTAATAAATTTTTTTCAAGATAAATACCAAAACTCTATTACCGTGAATTCGGCAATAGAGTTTATTTTTACATAAAAACTATAATTTTCTAATGTAATTAGCTTGCGCTAAATATTATTAAGTTATATATTTTTTTATTATATTTATTATAATCTAAATTATAATTTTACGTTTACATATAGTTAAATAGGTAAATTTTGTAGTGAGTTGTATCTTGAATTAAATAATTTTTTTCTTATAAATAGTTTAAAATACCATTGTTTTGTGTTATAATAAAAGTGAAATAAATGGAGGGATAAAATTATGAAAAATAATAAACTGCTATTGACTTTATCAAGCATTTTACTTTCTGCATCACTTGTAGGATGCAGTAGTGGAGATGGACTAAACCGATCTGCAAAAGACGGAAAAGAAAACGAAGTAGAAAAAGCATCAATCAAACTTGTTAAAGCTACAAAAACAGGAGATTACAACTTAATAAACGCAGATGAGTTAAAAAAATCAATCGATAATAAAGAAGATATGCTTTTAATTAACACTATACCTGCCGATCGATTTGCAAGCACAAAAATCAAAGGTGCAATTAACGCTGGTTTACCTAAAGAAATGAAAGATTTGAAACCAGAAGAAAAAGATGCATTTTTAAAAGCTCTAGGAGATAATAAAGATAAAAAAATAGTGATATACTGTGGATTTGTCGCTTGTGAGAGAAGTCACGTCGGAGCTGTACTAGCTAAAGAAGCAGGTTATAAAAATGTCTATAGATTCCCGGGCGGAATTGCCGCATGGTTAGATGCTGGAAATAGCATTGATAAATAACAATAAAACTTTGCATTTGTGGATAATAATGAGGATTTACCTCACTCTTGCAATATAATTGACATTTGTGGATAACAATGAGGATTTACCTCACAAATAATATAATTAGAAAATTTTAGAATAGTTATTTTGTTGGAATAACCCCTTTAAAATCCAGCAACCTCAATCAACAATTCCAATTTTTTATCCAAACAAACAATTTCGCCCTAAAATATAGGAGGTTTGACCAAATAAGTCAAACCTCTTTATTTTTTATTTTTAAATTTAAATATATCACTTTTAAATAGAGGAACATTATCAAAATACTCTCCTTTGTAAAAAGGATGGCATTTTAAAAGTCTCTTTACAGTTAAATAAGTTCCAAGAAAAAATCCAAATCGTTTATAACTTTCTACTGCATATGTAGAGCACGTAGGAGAAAATCTACACGTTGGTTTTGTATAACGTGAAATATATCGTCTATATAAGTTTATTAAAAAAATACAGAATTTCGCCATAAATTTGCTCCTTTCATCTTTAATTTTATCAACTTGTTAACTATATTTCAACTTATTTCAATTATTTTGTCATCTGACAATAGATATTGATTATCAATTATATTTTTTCACTATAGGAAACATTGTCAAATCAAGCTTCTTTTCAGAGAATAATTCTCAATAACTATTAAAAGTCTATAGACTTTACATCAGATGAGTACAGTGCTATAATTTAAACATAAAATCAAAAATAAAGGAGAAAATTTAAATGACACGTAAAACAGAATTAAACAAACTTGTAGCAAACTTAACAGTATTATACACAAAATTACACAGCTTCCACTGGTATGTAACTGGACGTAGCTTTTACACACTACACGAAGTATTTGAGAACTACTATAACTACACAACTGAATCTTTAGACGAAGTTGCTGAAAGATTATTAGCAATCGGTGGTCGTCCAGTTTCTACTCTAAAAGGAGCTTTAGAAATCGCAACAATTCAAGAGGCAACTGAAAAAGAAACAACTTCTGAAATGGTAGCAGCTGTATTCCACGATTTCGAATTATTAATTGGTGACCTTACTAAACTTATGAGTGTAGCAGAAGAAGAAGGAGATCAAGGTACTTCTGACTTAGCATTAGGATTAAAAACTCAATTAGAAAAAAATGCTTGGATGCTACGTGCTTACTTAGCAGAATAGGGGCTAACCCAAAAATCCTAAAGTTTAACAAAGTGTTTATGAAAACTCATAGACGCAGTGGTTTATTGATATCTAAATTCGCTTTATAAAAGCTTTTTAGATATCTAATAAACTTTGCGGGGGGGACTCGACAAAATCGATTTCTTTGAAATCACGATTTTTGAGTCACTCCCCAATAATTTTAAGACCGAGCTGCGGAGTTTACTACTCCACTACTCGGTCTCTTCTTTTATTTTATTCAAATACCTTGCTAGGCACTACGCCCTTTTCTATTAAGGATATTTAGATTTATAGCATCTACATAATAATTACTTATCTGTCCATCCTTATCACTTATTTCTACATTCCATGTCGGTATTAATACTTGGTTTTCAGTTTGCGAAATAAATGTATAGTAACCAAGAGTTGCTCTAACCCTACAATTTTTTGGAACTAAATCCTCATGATACAATCTATTTATAGCTTGACTAGAAGAGACTAACGTTTCGTTTTTGTCTTTTCTTATATTAGAAACTCCAGTTAAGGTGAAACTCTTTATCTCTCCATTACCTTCAACCTTAAACACGATTCTAGCATTTTTATTCGAAAACACTCTGAAACTATCAATTTGTTGTTCATAAATTATTTCATTTTTTGTAGAATTATAACTAGAGAAAATGTAATTTGCACTAAGTTTCATCTTTTCAAGTAAAAACGAATCTAATTCTGCCCTATAGCTATTTTTATTAACATTTGTTATGGCATTTTCTGAATTTACTTTTAACGTAGACGTTTTATCAACGTTTTCAACTTCATATTTTAGGCTACTGTCCTCTTTCCTTATATCTCTTAAATCAGAAATCGTCACATTAACATAACCTAAATTATCACGTTTTGTGGTATTTTCCTCTACTGTTATATTATCATTTTTCATAGCACGTTCTATTATTTCTTTTTCTTGCACTATTTCCGTCTTATTTTTCTGAACTGTATAGAAATAAAAAGTTAATAGCACAGCATTTAAAGCGACAAACAGGTAAATAAATAAAGTCTTCATTTTACCCCAATTCATAGTCTCTCTCCATTATTTATCATTTCTTTTATTTTTTTGAAACTAACATATCTATCATTATATTTCACATACCATGTAGGAACATAACTAAAACTATTTCTATCTTTGTTATACACCTTATCATATCCTAAGACAATATCACCAATTTCTTTAAGATTCACTTTGTCGTAAAGATAATTTATAACATACTCTGTTTTTTCTACAGAATATATTTCCGCTTCTTTCGACGACAGATAGGTCTTAGTTAATTTTTTCGGAGAAGTTAGTCTATATATACCACTACTATTATCCTCTGATATAATATCCGCATACCCATCTTTACTAAAAACTATCGATTCTTTATACGCTTCTTGGAAAATAGTTATCCCTTCAAGAGCTGTTGTAAGTTGATAGTTCGTATCTCCTACATAACCTAACTCTAAGAAACTCATTGTATTATTTATCGCTACAGTTGCTCCAACTTCACGACCACCTTCATTTGATGGATTTGTATATACTAATCTATTATTTATTAACCTTAATATTCCATAACCATCTGTTACTTCATCTTCATTACTTATTCTAAGATTATCTTTTTTCTCAAAAATATCTTTAGCCATTTTATTCAAGTTTACATCTTCAGCGCTGTATTCATCTATAATATCATCTTCATCAGATTCTTTTAAATATATGAACTTGTTATTCAAACTATACTTAGCATAATTTTGCTTCTTCTCATTGAATTTACCATCTATTTTGCTATATATTTCATCTTTTAAAGTGATTTGAAGATAGTTTTTATCGTCCTTCTTATACAAATAAATCATATTAGGTCTATCTTTTAATAACACTATCGTATCAAACTCTAAACTGATATTAGAATTTTCTCCAGAAAAGAACAACGGCTTAACCAAAGATGAATCTAAAGTCACCTGATAATTTATTAAAATCTTCTCAATATTATTCGTTGTAATTTCTTCAATATTACGGTTTCTAACCCTAGATTCTACACTCTCACTATCAGAAAGCATAGATAACAAATCTTTCAAGACTTTTTTATTCTTCACAGCGTCGACACTCGCAACCTTCGTTATCGAATTTTGCACTATCGGTTCTTCTCTAGATCCCGCATAGTTTTTCACCATACTATCCGGTATTAGAAAATTCAAAAGATTATTTTTATTTGAATCCACAGCCTTTTGTGTGGCTCTTTTCGTGAAAATTTCATAATCTGGTTGATAAGTAATAATAAGATAAGATAACGTCAAACTCAGTAAAACTAGTAAACCTAATACAACTGATTTTGCAGTTTCTTTCCTTTTACTTTTCATACTATTTACCTCTATAACCATTCATCATCGATTTGTTCACAAGGCAATGTAACAAATATTATACTTCCATACCCTTCTCTACTTTGCGCCCAAATACGACCTTTATGAGCCTCTACAATAGTCTTAGCTAAGGCTAATCCTAAACCTGTTCCACCCATACTTCTTTGTCTACTTTTATCAACTCTATAAAACCTATTGAAAATTTTATCAATATGCACCAGCGGTATTCCTACCCCTTCATCTTTTATAGAAATACTAACCCTGTTATGGTGATAATTTTGTCTAACTCTTATAGTAATATTCTTACCATTTGGTGAATATTTTATCGCATTATTGACAATATTATCAAATACCTGTGTAAGCTTATCTTGGTCTCCTTCTACAAATATCGGTGTCTTAGATATATGTTTTATAAAGTTTTTCTCTGGATGAGTCAATGCAAATCTATCTGTAATTTGCTCAAGAAGTTTGTTTATATCAATAAACTCTTTTTCATAATGTTCTTCTTTAATATCCATCTTACCAAGTTGCATAAGCTCATTTACCATTCTTATCATACGTGTAGTCTCTTTATGAATAGTATCAATAAATTGCGGGGCAAGCTCTTTATCCTCGAGCACACCTTCTTCTAACGCCTCAATATAACTATTCATCGTTGTTAAAGGTGTTCGAAGCTCATGAGATACAGTTGATACAAACTCGCGGCGTTCTTTTTCTTGACGTTCTTGATCTGTTACATCATAAAGTACGATTATATACCCTTCTAACTCGGTAGACATCTGAGTTAGATCCTCAGTATCTTCTTTTTCTATCTTAGAAATCTCTGCACGTAAAAGCAATTCCTCATCGCTTTTAGAAGCTGTAACTAAAAGACTATCTTCAGCCTCTAGTATCTCTTCTATACTCTCATACTCTGTAATATTAAGAATCTTCAGCACATCTTTTCCGATAAAAATTTCATCATCACGTCCACCCAACATATCCTCAGCACTAGTATTTATTAGAATTATTCTTCCATTATTATCCGTTGTAATAATCCCATCCATCATACTCTCGATAATAGTCGCTAGTTTCCTACGTTCTGTCTCCGTTACCGCCTGTTCTTCTTCTATCCTTTTAGAAATCTGATTAAATACTTTTGCTAAATCTCCAATCTCATCATCAGCATCTATCCCAACTACCGTTCCATAGTTTCCTAAAGCCATTTTTTTAACCTGTGAACTCATTTTTTCGATGGAACTCGTTACAGTTTTCGAAGCTACAAACCCTATAACAGTAGTAATTAAAATTGATAAAATAGTTCCTACTATAAAGATTTTAGAAATACTGTTTACCTCTTGATAAACACTTTCTATATCAGCCATAAGTGAGATAACACCTACTACTTCATTATCTTTTTTTACTGGACTCACATAAATCCAAACACGCTTATTACTATCCGTATTGTTTTGAATCTGTTTTGTACTCTCTCCTGTTTTAATAACCTGACTTACCAAAGGATCAAAAGACCTTTTAGCAAGATACTCATCATTTCCATTTTTCGATGAGGTCGCCAAGATTTTCGAATCATTATCTATAACATTTACTAATAATAACTTTTGAATATTAAACTCACTGACTAGTTTCGCTATTCCACTTTTTGAATCATAAGTACCACTTGTTGATTCTCTTCTTTCAAGATTATTTTCTAAAGTCTTAGAATTGTCGTCATTATTGCCGCTTACTTTATCAAGTTCCTCACGGACGTGATAATTCAGAATTTTTTCTTGTTCAATAATGTTTTGTTCAAATGTATTTATATTACTGTTTCTTAATTGCGTTGTAAAGAATAATCCGATAAGTTGTAAAGAAATTATATTTACCAATACATACACTATTACAAACTTAGTTCGAATTGATGAAAAGAATCTTTTCTTAAATTTCTTCTCGAAAAAACTCATTATTCTTCACCTATAAAGTAACCAACACCACGACGTGTCATAATATATTCAGGTTGTGATGAATCATCTTCTACTTTTTCACGTAATCTTCTTACAGTCACATCAACTGTTCGAACATCACCGAAATAATCATAACCCCATACTGTTTGCAATAAATTCTCACGTGTTAATACTTGACCACGATGTTGAGCTAAGTAGTAGAATAAATCAAATTCTCTTCTTGTTAAATCCACCTCTTCACCGTTTTTCTTAATAACATACGCTTCAGGATAAATAACTATATCCTTAATCACAAGATCACTACCATTTTTCTCTTCAACAACTTCCTCTTGTTGTTTAGTAACACGACGTAAATTCACCTTAACCCTAGCCATTAGCTCACGTGTTGAGAAAGGTTTAGTCACATAATCGTCAGCTCCGAATTCAAGCCCAAGAACCTTATCAATCTCACTATTTTTCGCCGTTAACATAATAATAGGTATATTCTTTTTAGCACGTACCTCTCTACATACTTCCATACCATCTTTCTTAGGCAGCATCAAATCTAATAAAATTAAATCTGGATTTTCATTAAAAGCTAATTCTACAGCCTTTTCTCCATCATTAGCCACAATTACATCATAGCCTTCTTTTTTCAAATTAAAATCTAGTATATTAGCAATCGGTTCTTCATCATCGACTACTAGTATTTTATATTCAGCCATCTCTGTCCTCCTTAGGTCCATACTAAGTATTAAAAATTTTATACTCTTGTTATTTTATATAAAAACACTCTAAAGTATACTTTTTTATTGAAATTAGTTTATATTTTAAACATCTTTTAAAGATATAAATATATAAAGCTATCTATATTATATCATTTTTTTTTGATAAGTTACAAGTTTAAGCAAACGATTAACTTCCTATCACTTAAAGATAACAGATAAAACAAAAATGAAATTATCCTAAAAAATTTGTTTTATATTACTTTATTAGCATGCTCTTATCATTATTAAAATAAAAAATTCTCAGCCATAAAAATTACTAGCTGAGAATTATACTTTACTAAAAATTACTCCAAAAAACAAAACAAGAAAATTATCTGTACGGTAAATTTTTATATCATTTCTCTTTTTTGGGCAATATTTTCTAATATAATCTGTATAAAGAATTCAAAAGGTACATTGTAAAATTAAGTGCATAAAAGAATATAGAAAAAAACATACAATAACG